>DAOVUK010000342.1 GCA_030632625.1 Gammaproteobacteria bacterium | reverse complement strand
CAGTGAAACAGGGATGTAAACCCAGTGCCGGAAAAAGCATCGCCTGATCATGGCACAGGGTTAATATCCCCTGCCAGTCTTTACGGCAAACACCGGGGATAACAATAGCCGTGATATTATGTTCCCGGCAGGTTTGTAAAATCATTGACCGATCAGCATCAAAAACTGGAAAATTCAGATGACAGTGACTGTCAATTAATGCTGTTTTTAATAAGTCAGTCATCCGGTTTTAGCTACGCTTTATTGATAGGTTTTATTTATGAGAGCTTTCTCAGAAACTAATTGCCCAAAGAACCAAAAACATCTTTTAACAGCTCAGTAGAACGTGCTGCCGGATTTTGACGGATTAATTTTTCCTGTGCGGCAATTTTGGTAAACAGGCCTTCCATTGTTTTATCGGTCACATATTTATCAATGTCTGCAGCACTGCCCAGATACTTATCCATCAAACCAAAGTTATCATATTGTTTAACCTGTCCGGCCATTGCCTTATAGTATTGCGTCACCTGCGCCTGACTCATCGCATCATCCACATAGGGCTTGATTAACTGACTCAGTTGAGCTGATGTATTTTGCTTAAAATAATCTGTGGCTGCAGTATCCGGACCTGATAAAATCGCCTGAGCATCATCAAGAGACATGTTTGAAATCGCATCAACAAAAACATCGGTGACTTGCGGCACCGCCTTTTCTGCTGCACGATTCATGCTGGTGACAAATTCATCTGCCATTTGTTCCTGACCGAATGAACGCAGCAGTTTGTCAATTTTCTGCATACTCTCCGGCATAAGGATTTTAACGGATTGATCGTTTAAGAAACCATTTTCTGTGCCCAGTATATCAACGGCTTTTTTCACCCCGATATCCAATGCTTCTTTCAAGCCATTAGCAATTTCATCATTTGATAAAGCAGATGTCATCGTTGCAGTGCTGCTCTTTCCTGTGGTTGATTTTAGAACAGAATCGGCTTCTTTAACCCAATCCTGCCAGCCGGAAAACGCTGAATTATAAAAGCCTGCAAATCCCATGAGGAGAGAAATTATCAGTATTTGTTTTTTCATTATATTTCCTTATTTATTTTTCAACTTATGAGTAACTTAAAATTTTCCAACCATCTTATTTAGAATTTTATGTTACCAAAACGATGGTCGCTAAATTTTAAGTTTGGCTAAAGGCTTATAAGTATAACTTACAACTTTTGAATAATCACCTGGCTTTGTTTTGCATTACGGCCTTTTTTAGTTAATATTTCATACTCTAACTCCTGCTTATCACCCACTGCAAGTATGCTATGAATGTCCACGGTCTGAAAGTCATGTTTTTTAATCTCTAAGTGACTTTTAACCAGCGCATCGCCTGGAATTAATCGACGTATTTCAACTTTAATGGCTTTGTCGGTAAAGTTGCGTAAATGCTGGACATAACTTCGATGTTCATTCCAGCCTGCAACGGTACTATTATGATCCACCTGCAGGTGACCATCACCTATCCTGCGATACAGGTTTCCTTTTCGATAATGCATCCAGATATTATCATGCCAGTTTTTTAAATTGACCAGTTGAAAATAAATTTCCGGATCGACACCGCTATTCAGTTCAACTTTATCTCCAATCGAGGTATATTTTAGTGGCAGGCCGGCAATATAAGTCAGACTGCCCTGCTGATTTTTTTGATAAATTTGAATTTGTCCTTCAGGAAGAGGCGCTTCTCCTAACGTGGATTTTTTATCATTCTTGAAGATTAAAACTCTGGCCAGAATGTTTCCATATTCTCTGGGACGATAGCGATAAATGGTGTCAATTTTAATTGTCTCAGCAAAGCTGCTGCGTAAGCGTTTTGCCCATTGGTCAGGTATGGTTTCTGTACCTTCGATAGTAAAAATATAGTATTCACTGAGACTGTCCTTAGTGACTTCCTTTTCTGCCATGATACTATCAGCCATTACCGCTGAAGGCATGGCCGCCATTTCATATCGACCAGATGCTTTAGCCATCATTTTCCTGGCCATCTTTTCTTTTTCTAGCCTTTTTCTTTCCTGCAATCGATCTTTTTTATATCCGGCCTGCCTTACCAGCTCATTAACCCGTTCAACCAGATTGATTTGACCAATCACCAGACGAACCTGGGCATTTTCATAGTTTTCACCCGAATGGTTGGTCACTGTAACAAAAGAATCCAGAGCCATTGTTTTGCCTGATTGAGCCAAAATGCCGGAATAATCTGCCTGCCAGCTAATACCTGATGTAAAGTAGCTGATTTCCACTGTAGCCAGAGCTTCAAGCGAACTTTTTATATTCCAATACAGCATTTGCGGCTTTTCATGAGGAAATGTGGTGTTGCTCAGATACATCTCAGCTGGATGGGATAAAAATTCAACTTGTACAGAAGTCGGGTCAATTTGTGTATTAGCCCAACTGAACTGTAATTGATTTTGACCTTTTTTTATGCTGATTTGTCGAGTTTCACGCACCAGCGTTAAGTCTTCAGAATTATAAATGGTTAATTGCACACTGTCCCGGGAAGGTAAGGTTGAGAGATCAATGTTTTTTGCCATAACAAATAATGGCGCCAATAATATCAATAGCATCAATAATATTTTTATATAGACTGCATTGTTTATCGGGCCGTTTTTAATTTGTTTAGTTTTTGTGTTCTTTATAAGAGTCATTGAATTCACCACTCGTTCTTGAAATTAATATTCAATTTCTTCACCAGCTTAACAACCTTTGCCTGATCATTTCGTGCCGGCAGTGTTATCTGGTAAGCAATTTTTTCACTGCTGGTTTGTTTTTTCAGCGGTTTACCTGTGAAGGAAGTATCATCACCCACTTGCCATTCAATAATACTGTCATAGGGGGCACCTTCTCTTGAAATTCTATGTCTTGAAGGGAATACTTCATTACGTAAAAAAGGCAGGGACTCTTCAATGATCAGCTTGACGGGTTTATCTTTAAAGTTTTCTATTTCATATTTGACCAGTGCATCAATATTATAAAGATTGCCATTAATACGCTGACGTTTTTTGCGTTCAATAATGCGCTTAACCACAATATCTCTTGCCTGACCAATAAAAAGTTTAGCCTCATCCTCTGTGGCGATGTATTGACCCCAGTCTTCACCAACAAAAACAGAAGTGCCTTGTTTGTCCTGCTGATAGATTCGAAATTTACCGGGTGCAAGAGACTGTTTTCCTAAATTGTGCTGCGTATCATTGTGCAGATAATAATGCATCAAAACATTCAATTTATCTTCTGCACGATTCCGGTAGCCCAATTCTGAGGCGTTCACTGTATAGGTTTTATCAATAGGCACCGCATTATATTTTTGTTGTAAATACTCCTGGGTTTCATTGAGTTCCATAGGCAGGACTATATTTTTGCCTGAGCCTGTGTTCATATCGGCATTCAGGAAAGATTCACCGGACTGATTATTTATTTTGATGTATTGCATCATATCCATTTGAGTTTCATCATGACTGGCACGGGCAATGTAATGATAACTTCGATTCAGGCCGGTAATGGCATAGGTGATGCGTACTCTGGCACTGCCATTTTGACTGGCAGACACCTTCCAGGTTAAAGCCGATTCATTCGGGGGATAACTGACGGACAGCACATTTGTTTTAAGGTCGGTTCGGGGATCATCCAGGACTCTAAAAACGATGGTTTCAGGCCTGATAGTGGTATTATGCCAGGAAAAATCAATATCATTATTGCCTTTTCTCAGAGGCACAACCCGCTCTTCTTCAATAATGGTGGTATGTTCATTTTCCAGCTGAATTTCAACATGTTCTCTGACCGGCAGAGTGATCAATTTAATGCGGGCATAAGTATTGCTGACTGAAAATGTGCACAAACTCAATGCAATAACCCCATAGAGAGTTTTGTATTTCATATTTTTCTCCATTTCAATGTTCACTTTTTTTTTAAAAATAGAAGCAATTTACAGGTATAGACGATGCTATTAATATAAAAGGGTTAAAAAAAGTGAGAAATAAGAAAAAAAGCTGTTTTGTTAAGCGGAATTATTTAATGAGGGGTTTTGCCCTCCCCCTCCTAAGCCTATTTAATAATCAAAATAGCCTTGAGAAGCTTCTTTAATCAATTCCAAATCGGCAAGGCAATCTTTACATTTTTCAATAACTTGAGATTTATTTTCTTCAAGCCAAAGGCAATTTTGGGACTGACCAAATAGAGTAATTCATCTTTACACTTGTAGGGGCGAATTCATTCGCCTGGATGTGAGTCTACAATCTCGCAAGGCGAATGAATTCGCCCCTACATATGATAGGCATTCTTTAAAGAAAATGAATGTAAAGTGTAAAGCAGTTTGGTCAGTCCCGCAATTTTCATCTCCCTCCAAAACGTCAGGGCCCAAAATTTTCACCTCCAT
>DAOVUK010000236.1 GCA_030632625.1 Gammaproteobacteria bacterium | reverse complement strand
CAGCTTGCTAAGTGAGCCTTCAGCTTGCTAAGTGAGCCTTCAGCTTGCTAAGTGAGCCTTCAGCTTGCTAAGTGAGCCTTCAGCTTGCTAAGAGAGCCTTCAGCTTGCAAAGAGCGCCTTCAGCTATCAGCTTAACTTATTGCTGAGGTGCTGCTGGTGCTGGAGCAGGAGCTGCTGGAGCTGCATATGGGTTGTAAGGCTGTTGATAACCGCCGCCATAGTATGGCTGTTGGTAACCGCCGCCATAAGGCTGCTGATAACCGCCGCCATAAGGCTGACCATAACCACCACCATAAGGATTGCCATAACCACGACCATAACCACCATAACGATAGTCATCATCATCATCATCAAACATATCTTCCATTTCTTCCATCCAGTATCTTGGATCCCACTCATCATATTCATTACAATTAGGAATCTTGCCATAAGGACCATAACATTCGTCGTTATCCCCGCCCCAGAATGCTGAAACATTTGAAGCTGCCCCAAGAACAAATGCTGTGAAAACTGATACTGCAATTATTTTCTTCATATCTATCTCCCTACTCTATTTTTATAAATTCAAATCAACTAATGTGTTAACGATACTATAACATTAAATAAATGTATATTTCATTGCTTTTTCTAAAGAAAAATAATGTAAGCTACACTTAATCTAAAAATAGTATATCATAATATATCATAATACTAATACACTATTCAATGCTATTTTTATTCTGTTTGCATCAACAGCACTATAAACTTCCTTTTCAGTCCCACCCCAAACCACTCCCGGCCAGTAAACATCTGATTTATAACGGCCTACAATATGAATATGCATCTGGCTGACAATATTGCCAATGGCGGCCACATTCAATTTATCCGGTTTAAATTCATCCGTAATAAACTTTGATATTTGCTTGATGCTATGAAATACCTGAGCATGCATTGTCTGGTCTAACTCATAAAGTTCCGTTTTATCTGTTTTTGGCACCAGAATAAACCAGGGAACCAGTGAATTATTCATCAGCAATACTAAAAACAGTTCTGATTCTGACAAAATAAAACAATCATTTTCCAGGCGTGGATCCAGTTTAAATTTTTTCATTGTATTTCTTCACTCACTATCAGTGATCCGGGTTAGCCTCTAAAATAACATCCTGATTCAGCAAGCCGCGAATTTTAAAATGTATCGATTCATGTATCGATAAAAACACCGGGATAATAATCAGTACTAATACCGTCGCAAATGCCAGACCAAAAGCAATTGATACGGCCATTGGAATCAAAAATTGCGCTTGCAGGGAGGTTTCAAAAAGTAACGGGGTTAAGCCGGCAATAGTGGTTAATGAAGTCAGCAACACTGCACGCAAGCGCTGTACCGACGCTTCAACCAGAGCATCATTCACCAGAAAGCCTTTGTCCCGCAGATTTTTGTAAAAGGTGACCAGAATAATAGAGTCATTCACCACAATACCTGACAATCCGAAAATACCGAAGAATGATAATAAAGTCAGATCTATTCCCTGCAGCCAGTGACCCCAGATTGCGCCAACCAGACCAAAGGGAATAATTGCCATAACCACCAGCGGCCAGCCATAGGAAGCAAACACCCAGGCCAGCACAATATAAATAAGAGTTAAACCAAGAATCCCCCCCCTCTTCATATGCATAATCGTTTCTTTTTGATCCGCTGAACGTCCTTCAAAACTGTAATCGATCCAATATTTTTGTTTCAGTTCCGGCAATATTTGTTCTTCCAGTGAGGCAAGAATATTATTGGCATTATTGATCTGTGGATTCACTTCCCCGGAAACTTCCAGCGCCAGTTCGCCGTCCGCATGACGTAACACTTCAAAACCCTGTCTGACAGTCCACTGTGCAACACTGGTCAGGGGCACAAATTCGCCAGCAGGGGTGCGAATATTAATCCGCTGCAAAGTATTAATTTGTTCTCGTTCCTGCTTAGGAAGCTGTACACGAACTTCCACCTCATCGGCGCCGTCCTGAAAAATCTGCACCAGGTTACCATCAAATGCAGTGCGTAACTGCTGACCAATATCAGTCACTGTTAAGCCCAGGATTTCACCCGTGGGTTTGAGCCGGTATATCAATTGTTCCTTACCGTAAGGCATATCATCATCGACACCATAAACACCATCAATACTTCTTAAGGCCTGCGCCAGTTCTGTCGCCGCCTGTTTTAACTGCTCGTTATTAGAGCCATTAAGACGAATGGCCAGATCACTTCCCTGAGGGCCTGTTTTACGCGACACAATGGTGATGTTATCGATACCGGCAACATCTTCCAGTTTGTCTTTCCAGTGTTGAATAAATTGTGTATTACGCACACTACGTTGATCCGGCTCTACCAGCTGCAAAAATATAGCCCCCAGCTGATCACCGCTTTTTCTGGAGCTGCCGCCGCTGAAGGAACTGCCGCTAATAGTTACCGCCATATCAACAATGCCGCCACCGAGCTCCTCATCGGTTTCATTGAGTGTTTCTTCCATGTGTTTAAGATAGGCTTGAGTTTGTTCCCGCGAAGTCCCTGAAACAAAGCTGACATTAGCATAAACAATTTGTGCTTCCGGGGAGGGGAAAAAGGTAAAATTGATCCGTCCTCCGGCAACCAGTCCCAGAGTCATAATCAGACTGGATAAAACCAAAGCAACAGTAATTGCCCGATGATTCAAAGCCCAGCTGATCATGCGACGAAATTTATTCTGGCGGAATGAATCAAATGCTTCATCCAGTCTGACACGCAGAGCAGCACGTTCATTTTTGCTATTGGCAACCTGATTGTGTTTACTATGACCTCTTTTTATACTACCTCTTTTTATACTAGAGAAGGCATGCCGTAAATGCCCCGGAAGAACAAAAAAACTTTCCACTAAGGAGGCCAGAATGACACAGATAACAATCAATGGAATATCAAACAGGATATTGCCCATAATGCCGCCAATCATCATTAACGGCAAAAAAGCAGCAATGGTCGTCAATGAAGAAGCAATCACCGGCACAAACATTCTTCTTGCTCCGCCTTCAGCTGCCATCAGAGGTGCTTCACCTGCCTGATAATGCGACAGGGCATCCTCTCCCACCACAATCGCATCATCAACAATAATTCCCAGCGCCATAATCAGACCGAACAGACTGATCATATTAATCGTGCCGCCCGCTACGTAAAGTATGGCCAGAGTTGCCATAAATGACACCGGAATACCCACAGCAACCCAGAATGCCACCCGGGCATTTAAAAACAGATAGAGGATAAGAACCACCAGAACCAGTCCCCCGCCGCCATTTTTAAGCAGCAGATAAATCCGGTCACGGATCATTTGCCAGCTGGCATCAAATACTTCAATCTGAATATTGGGCGGCAGGGTGGCCTTTTTTTCCAGCAGCCACTGCTGAAATATTTCAGCCGCTTTAAGGGCATTACCATCTTCAGTTCGCTGCAGGGCCAGTTCAACCACAGGCCTCCCCTCTTTTAAACGCAAAACACCTTCATCATCGGGTTGACGCTTAATTGTGGCAACATCACCCAGGCGAACAAAATCTGTACTATTAGCCACGATGGGAATACGGGAAAACTCCATTTCACTTCGAGCCTGTTCCAGACTACGCAGCTCTTTGGCATTATGTTGATTACCCAGGGTTCCCGCCGGCATATCCCGGCTAAAAGTATTAATACGGGCACTGACTTCATCCAGCGTCAGCTCAAGATATTGTAATTGTTCAATCGGAATTTCAATGTTGACCTGTTCATCAGGCAAACCATTAATTTCGACTTTATCGATACCCAGTTTACTCAGTTCACGTTCAAATTCATTGGCCAGGATCCTCAGTTCCCGTAAATCATCTGCTCCGGAAATAAGCAGCTTGGCCACACCTTCATAGCGCACCAGATTTTCAACCTGAGGTTTTTCTGCATCCTTGGGTAAATTTCTGAATTCATCAACTTTCTGTTTGACTTTATCCAGGGCAAAAATCATATTAGTGCCTTCATGGAATTCCAGGATAATGGAAGACACATTCCGTGTTGAAGTTGATGTCATATTTTTTACGTTATCAACTGATTTAAGCGACTGTTCCAGAGGAATGGTGAGCCCGTCCTCAATGTCTTCGGCACTGGCACCACTCCAGATCACCCGGACACTGATACGATCCAGCTCAAAGGTTGGAAAAAATTGTATATTCAGCCTGGACAAAGCAAATACACCGGAGAGGATCATAATAGTCATCAATAGATTAGCAGCGACCTTATGATGCGCAAAAATGGACAGTATTTTCATTTTTTTATGATGACCTGGCGAGCAGAAAAATTATTTGACACTGACTTTAACAGTTTTTTCAGCGTCTGTTTTAACGTGTTTATCAGCAACAACATCCACTTTCAAACCTGAAAAAGCATTGGGCAGATGGGTAGAGAGAATGCTATCACCCTGCTGCAATGCATCACTTTCAACCAGCAGAACAACCTCCCGACCAGGTGTTTGAGTCTCTCTGCCAATATCGAGTGTATTGTCTTGTTGATAGTATTCGCCAATGGTTTTAACTTTAATTGCCTGTAGACGATTATCTTTAATCTGATACAATCGATCACTGCCATACATCGCCTGATAAGGAACTTTAATCATATTATCCCGGGCAGGTCTTTGCAGACGCACCACAACAATCGCTCCCATACGAAAACGAACCTGTTCAGCTTTTATAGTAAAAATGGCATCCACGCCACTGGCCTGAGCCTCACCTGAAATACGATCCAGAAGTAATGGCACCTGCTGGCTGTCATTCTCCAGACTACCACTGCCGGCATATCCCTTGAGCACGAAACCTGCAGCGATACTCTGCTGAATTTCTGATAACACACTCACCGGTAATTTCGCCCGAATCTCCAAACGCTCCGTTGAGTAAAAACTGAGTAGTTTTTCATTAGCATTCACCCGATCACCCTGAGCAACATTCACTTTGGCCACCACTCCGGAAAAAGGTGCAATAATCTGGCTGCGTTCTACTGCCAGACTGTTTTTTCTTAAATCCGCTTCAGCCTGTATCAGCCGGGCTTCTAACTGTTCCTGACGCGCCTGATGCTCATCAACTGAAAACTGCATATTATTGTAGGATAAACGTTGTATCTCAACCTGCCGCATGGCCTGTTCGGTTTCAGAAATAGAACCCAGATTTTGCTTTTTGACTTTTTCTGCCCGGGCAAGTGCTTTTTCACTCAAACGCAGTAATTTCTTTTCATTTTTTAATGACTCAAGATTTGTTTTATGACGTAACTGATCACTTTTGAGCAGTGCCTTGAGTTCCTTTACCTTAGACTGAGCCTGCATTAATGGTGGTTCAAAGTCAGCGGGATCAAGACTAAGCATTAATTGCCCTTTGTCTACATATTCACCCTCTTTCACCAGAACTCTGGCCACCTGACAGGCTGCCGGAGCTGCCGCATTTAATAATTCTGAAGTCTCTACCCTGCCATACAGAGTAATGACGGGAGATAATTTTTGCTTTTCAACCATGCGCTGTTCTACCCGCCAGACATGCTCATTCACTTCAATTTCAGGTGACTGTTCTTTTGTTGCGGTCATCATTTTAAAAAAAACAATGGCAAGAATAAAAATAATAAGCGGTATAATAAATTTTTTTAACATCGGTACTTTATTAAGTTTTTAAGTTTTTAAGTTTTTAAGTTCTGTATAAAGTTTAAACAGGCATTTTCTGTGGTCAGTTGAGTTTCTTCAATTATTTGCAACCCAGGCTTTAATATCAATACACTTTGCACAAACAGACCTGAGGTAAAGCCGAGCTGTTTATAAGAGCCTTCAGCGT
>DAOVUK010000493.1 GCA_030632625.1 Gammaproteobacteria bacterium | reverse complement strand
GATATCAGAGTGAAGATAACGTACCTGTACATCATGTTCCAGATAGTAATCCGTTAGATCTTCGGCCATACGTTTCGTTAATGTGGTGACCAGAATTCGTTCTTTAAGCTTCACTCTTTTACGAATTTCAGAGAGTAAGTCATCCACCTGTGTGGTTGCTGACCGCACTTCTACAGGGGGATCAATTAATCCTGTCGGTCTGACGATCTGTTCTGCAACCACAGCGGATTTTTCAGCTTCATAATTGCCTGGGGTTGCCGAGACAAAAATCATCTGGGGGGCAAGACGTTCAAATTCCTCAAATTTCAGGGGGCGATTATCCAGCGCTGAGGGTAATCGAAAACCATACTCCACCAGATTTTCTTTGCGTGAACGATCGCCTTTATACATCGCGCCGACCTGAGAGACTGTCACATGACTTTCATCAATAAAAATTAAGGCATCATCCGGCAGATAGTCTAAAAAAGTCGGTGGCGGTTCGCCCGTTTTTCTGCCTGAAAGATAACGTGAATAATTTTCAATGCCTGAGCAATAGCCTAATTCCATTATCATTTCTATATCGAGTTGAGTACGCTGTTCAAGGCGTTGTGCTTCGACTAATTTATTCAGAGAATAGAGCTGAGCAAGTCGTTCTTTTAATTCAACTTTGATCTTTTCAACCGCAGCCAGCAGTGTTTCTCTGGGGGTTACATAGTGGGTCTTGGGATAAACAGTAATTCGCGGTACGCGACGCAGGACTTCTCCCGTGAGCGGGTCAAAATAGCTCAGAGATTCAACCTCGTCATCAAATAATTCGATGCGTACGGCTTCACTATCAGAGTCTGCCGGATAAATATCAATCACATCGCCGCGAACCCGATAGGTTGCCCGATGCAGCTCCACATCATTGCGTTTGTATTGTAATTCAGCCAGCCGCCTTAAAATGGTGCGCTGATCGACCACATCACCTTTAACAACGTGCAGCAGCATTTTCAGATAGGACTGGGGATCACCCAGGCCATAAATACAGGAGACAGAAGCAACAATAATGGTATCTTTTCGTTCCAGCAGTGCTTTGGTTGCGGACAGGCGCATTTGCTCTATATGCTCATTTATCGAAGCATCTTTTTCGATAAAGGTATCTGAAGCGGGCACATAAGCTTCCGGCTGATAATAATCATAGTAGGAAACAAAATATTCAACGGAGTTATAGGGGAAAAATTCTTTCATTTCACCATACAACTGCGCCGCCAGGGTTTTATTATGTGCCAGAATCAAAGTTGGTCTTTGCAGATTCTGCATCACATTGGCCATAGTAAAAGTTTTACCGGAACCGGTGACACCCAATAAGGTCATTGCCGCTTCACCATCACGAATGCCTTCGGTCAGAAGTTTAATCGCCGATGGCTGATCGCCGTCGGGAGTATACGATGAAACCAGTTGAAACGGTTTTCCCATGATGTTTTATTTCTCTTTTTGTTGCCGCTAAAGTCAGTAAAAAGCCTTTAGCCAAAAAAATTTGGCAACCATTATTTTGATAACATAAAATATCTACATTAATGGTTGTTAAATTTTTTGTTAGTTAGAAGTATATCCTGCCAACATATCTATGCTAGAATTACCACTGTTTTTTTAATCTAACACTTTTTTAACACCCTTTATTTTACGCTAGAGGTGCTTCACTTGGCTACACATGTACCCCAAATTCAGTTATCCAATCGAGTACAGGCAATCAAACCTTCTGCTACCCTGGTAATCACAGCCAAGGCTAAGGCACTTAAAGCCGAAGGCAAAGCAATTATTGGTCTGGGGGCAGGTGAACCTGATTTTGATACACCCGTGCATATTAAAAATGCAGCGATCAAAGCAATTAATGAAGGCTTTACCAAATATACTGCAGTGGGTGGTACAGCCGAGCTGAAACAGGCTGTTTGTGATAAGTTTAAACGCGATAATTCACTTAACTACACAACGGATCAGGTGCTGGTTTCCAGTGGCGGCAAACAAAGTTTTTATAATTTATGTCAGGCTTATTTAAATGATGGCGACGAGGTCATTATTCCAGCGCCTTATTGGGTTTCATATCCTGATATGGTGATTTTAGGCGGCGGCAAACCAGTTATTCTCAGTACCGGTATTGACGATGGTTTTAAAATTTCCCCAGAACAACTCAAGGCCGCTATTACTGATAAGACTCGTCTGGTGGTGCTGAATACTCCGTCAAACCCGACCGGAGTGGCTTATACCCGTGCTGATTTAGCCGCAATTGGTGAAGTGTTCAAAGATTATCCGGATATTATTATTGCCAGTGATGACATGTATGAGCATATCGTCTGGTCAGATGAGCCTTTTTGTACTATCGCTGAAGTCTGCCCGGATCTCTATGAGCAAACCGTCACCATGAATGGTGTCAGCAAGGCTTATTCTATGACAGGCTGGCGTATTGGTTATGCGGCAGGTCCGGCAAGTCTTATCGCGGCGATGACCAAAATTCAGTCACAAAGCACGTCCAATCCCTGCTCTATATCTCAGGCCGCAACACTGGAAGCTTTAAATGGTGATCAAAGCTGTATTCAAACCATGT
>DAOVUK010000262.1 GCA_030632625.1 Gammaproteobacteria bacterium | reverse complement strand
GGCGCAAGTTTACGTGCTGCTGATCTGCGCGGGGCGGTTCTCAGGGGCACAATTTTTACTAAAGCAGATTTAAGTTATGTCGATCTGACCGGGGCAAAAGCGTCAAAAATCAAGTTGACAGGTACAATACTCGCCAATACCATCTGGTTTGACGGCAGTGTTTGTAATAAAAAATCAGTAGGACGTTGCCTGAGTCGCTAGCTTAATGCTGCTTATCCATTCCAAAGTCCATACGGTCAACCTTAAAACCTTCAGGGAAAACCTGACTTAAGCGTTTTTCAAATTCCTGAATAACTTCGGCTTTGTGCTGCTGAACATCATAATCACGGGAATTCTCAGTAATATTGTCCAGATTAATATCCATTTTGAATTCAACATCAGGCGCTAATTTAATATGTGTCATGATAGCCTCCTTATTTTAAAGATCAAAGTTTTAAAGAACAAAGTTTAATATATGAATACATACTTCTCCTATTTTAAGTTTAGCAGAAAAATTCAATAAAACTGTGGATAACGCCAGCAGTAATGTTAATCATTTACCGCCATTAAGCCAGGTATCACGGTATATTGCGTGAAAATACAGATTAAGAACTATCGCAAGTGTCCCTCTTAGCATAGCAATTGTTTTTTTTATCAAAACCAGATAAATCATAGATTTATAGTATAATACTAATTTTTACACAACTATTTTTTGCTAGTTTAAGGGCTTTTTAATGTCGAAAATCAATTACACCAATGATGCTTTACAGGATTCATTAGAGACAATTACTGACTATATTCGCTGGGGAGCAAGTCTGTTTAAGCAATCAGGTTTGTTTTATGGCCATGGAAATGCCACAGCTATTGATGAGGCCGCTTACCTGGTGTTACATACATTAAATCTGGAACCAGATACTCATTCAGTTTATTTTTCCTCTAAACTAACGGAAAATGAAAAGCAGGCATTGATTGAAATTTTGTCCCGTCGTGCAAAGGAAAAAATTCCTGCAGCTTATCTGACCAATGAATCCTGGTTTGCCGGTCTGTCTTTTTATGTTGATGAACGTGTTTTGGTGCCACGTTCTCCCATTGCTGAGCTCATTCAAAATCATTATGAACCCTGGATCGATGTCGACAAGGTTGAACAAATTCTGGATCTTTGTACCGGAAGCGGCTGCATTGCCATTGCCAATGCTTATTATTTTCCCGGTGCCTATGTTGATGCTGTTGATATTTCTGAAGATGCGCTGGATGTCGCTTTGCAAAATATTGAGAAGCATGGTCTGGTTGATCAGGTTAATATTATTCAGTCGGATTTATTCAGTAACTTACAGGGTAAACAATACGATATTATTGTATCAAATCCTCCCTATGTTGATGCTGAAGATATGGCCAGCTTGCCAAAAGAGTATCATTGTGAACCTGAAATCGGGCTTGCTGCAGGTGATGATGGTCTCGAGCTGGTTATTCCAATGCTTGAACAGGCAGCAGAGCATTTGTATCCAGGCGGTATTCTAATTGTTGAGGTGGGCAATAGTGAATATGCCTTACAACAGCGATATCCGGATTTACCTTTTTACTGGTTAGAGTTTGAAAATGGCGGCCAGGGTATCTTTTTACTCACTAAAGAGCAATTAGTTGAATATTTTAAGCTGGAAAAAACAGATGAATCGAAGTAGCTTCAATTGATTTAAAGCTTGTCAGTGAGCTTGCTGGGCGTGCTATGGCTCATCCTCAGCCTGGGGTGGAGTTTATAAATGGAGGCCATTAAACCTGAAAATGGATATTAACTGTTAAGCCGCCTGTCTGTGCTGTAGTAAAATTAATTTTACCATTATAAATACTGACAATATCCTGTACTATTGCCAGTCCCACACCGTGTCCCGGAGTGAATTCATCGGCACGGACACCACGTTTTGTTATTTCGCTGATCATTTCTGACGCAATGCCCGGACCATCATCGGATAGCAGAATATGCAGATCGGTTTCATATAGGCTAATAGTTAAATTTATCTGCTTTTTGCACCATTTACAGGCATTGTCCAGTAAATTACCTAAAATTTCCATAAAATCACCCTCATCAATTTTAAACTGGATGTCCTGCTCCATGCTTAGTTCAAAATCTATGGACTTATCCCGATAAATTTTTTTCATACTACTGAGCAGGGTTTGTACCACAGGTGATATTTGTAAATATTGAATATGGGGTGAAGGGCTGTTTGAACCTGCTCTTTGCAGCTGGTACTCAATAATTGAATTCATGCGTTCGACCGCATCATTGATGGTTTTAAAATATGCTTCTGCTTGTTCAGACGAGTCATCAGGTGCTTTTTTAGGTGCATCTTTAGGTGCTCCTTTAGGCAAAAGCCCGGAGGTAAAACTTTCTCCTCTGATAATTGCTAATGGTGTTTTAAGACTGTGTGCCAGATCCGCTAAAGCATTACGGTAGCGGAGCTGCTGTTGGCGTTCGTACTGAATTAATTGATTAATATTGTGTGTCAGAGGCGTTATTTCATCCGGGTAATTTTTTTCTAATTGTTCCTGTTTTCCCTGTTCTACTGCTTTGATTTCCTGCTCTACTTCTCTGAGGGGTTTAAGTCCCCAGCGAAGGATAAGAAACAGAGTAATAAATAATATCAATGACATTAAGAGCAGGTTAGTCCATAAACTGTATTGATAATTGGACACTTTTTCATTTAAGTGAGTTAAATCATCACTGATATGATAAATTAATGGTAATTTGGAATTTTTTAAATCCCAGAAAATAGCAATACTCAGACCAATATAAGGTCTGTTATCGACATGATATTTCTGAAATATTTTTTTTCCATGTTCTTTTTTGCCAACGCTTAAAGGCAGCATAGGAGGGATCATCGACTCAATATCTGCACCGGATTGCCAGAGAATAGTACCATCTGCATGAGTAATATAACCTGATAATTGTGAATATAAACTGCTGCCGGATAGTTGCAGTGTTGAAAAGCCACTCACTCCTGAAACGTCGTCTGAACTTATTTGCTGAGCGGATGGGATAATTTCACGGTCAGCCATCATAAGATAGACCTGGCCTGTCAGACGATCTTCAAGAGCAGAATAGGCGCTGTCATAGAATGTTTTACTCAGAGTGAATCCTGTCAACAGCATAAAACCGCTGACCACAGCGATGGCACCCAGGATGATCCGGCTATTAATCGATGTAAGTTTGAGAAAAGTTAAAGTCATTGGCTGAGATTAAAACAATAACCTCTGCCGCGAATCGTTTCTATGGGTTTTAATTCACTGCCGGGATCCAGTTTTTTTCTCAGACGTCCCATTATAACCTCAATGACATTACTATCACGGTCTTCATCATGGGGATACAGATAATCAGCTAATTCTGATTTAGCAATGACTTTTGCGTGCCGACGCATTAGATATTCGAGTATTTTGTATTCAAACTCAGTGAGTTCTAACAATTGTTCATTCAGTAATGCCTGCTGACTGTCAGGTGTGACACAAATCGGTCCATAGCATATATGTTCACTGGCGCTATTAGATGCCCGACGAAGCAGGGCATTGATGCGCGCGAGGAGTTCTTGCATATGAAACGGCTTGACCAGATAATCATCGGCACCGGCTTCCAGGCCTTCTACTTTATCCTGCCAGCGACTGCGTGCAGTCAGAAGAAGGACGGGCAGTTTATTACCGTCTTTTCTGAGTTGCTTTATAATGTCAATACCGGATAGTCCAGGTAATCCGATATCTATGATGGCGACATCGACTGGATATTCCGTCGCAAAAAACAGGCCTTCTTTGCCATTTTCTGTGACATCAACGACAAAGTTATCGGCTTTTAATTGTGCTGCAATTTGCTGCTGAAGCTGAACTTCATCTTCAATAATTAACGCACGCATATTATTTCCCCAGCGTTCGGTGTGTCTATTGCTCGTTATTATAACGAATAAAATGATATCGCATACAGTGATTTTCTGCAGCAGTATACAAATCGAATAAATATGCCCCTTTCCTTGCCTTTTATTGCTACAATAAATAGACATAGGTGAGATTAAGCAGCTGTTCCGATACTCAGTGGACTTCTTTTTGGAACACTCTTTAAACCATTATTTATATTTAATTTATAACCTGTAAGTACCGTATCTTATGTCTGGAAATTCTTTTGGAAAACTGTTTGTTGTCACATCCTTTGGTGAAAGTCATGGTAAAGCCATTGGCTGTATTGTGGACGGCTGTCCTCCCGGGTTAGAACTGAGTGAGACTGATCTGCAATTTGATCTGGATCGCCGCAAACCCGGTACTTCACGGCATACGACACAGCGACGTGAAGATGATGAAGTACAGATACTATCCGGCATTTTTGAAGGAAAAACCACAGGTACGCCCATTTCTCTGGTTATCTATAATAAGGATCAACGCTCAAAGGATTATGGCAATATAAAAAATACTTTTCGTCCCGGTCATGCGGATTATACCTATCAGCAAAAATACGGCTTTCGGGATTATCGTGGAGGAGGGCGTTCTTCTGCACGTGAAACCGCATCACGTGTTGCTGCAGGCGGCATTGCTAAGAAATATCTAAAAGATGTGCACGGGATTGAAATTCAGGGTTATTTATCTCAATTGGGTCCGATAAAAACAGCCGCACCCGGCGAAAAGAACTTTAACTGGGATAATGTCAATAATAATCCGTTTTTCTCCGGGGATGAAACCCAGGTTGAAGCAATGGAACACTATATGGATGCCCTGCGTAAAGAAGGTAACTCCATTGGTGCCAGAATTTCTGTTGTCGCAGCCGGAATGCCTCCGGGTCTGGGTGAGCCCATATTTGATCGTCTGGATGCTGATATTGCCCATGCTATGATGAGTATCAATGCCGTTAAAGGAGTTGAAATTGGTGCAGGTTTTGACTGTATCGAACAAAAGGGGACAGAGCACCGTGATGAAATTACGCCTGAGGGATTTTTATCTAATCATGCCGGCGGCATACTGGGCGGTATTTCGTCAGGACAGGACATTATTGTTCATATCGCGTTAAAACCGACTTCCAGTCTTCATCTGCCTGGTCAAAGTGTTGATCTGGATGGTCATTCAATTGAAGTGATCACTAAAGGACGTCATGATCCCTGTGTCGGGATCAGAGCAACACCGATAGCAGAAGCAATGCTCGCCATAACCCTGATGGATCATTTAATGCGTAATAAAGCGCAAAACTCAGAGGTACAATCCCGGACTCCTGTTATTCCTGCTAAAAAATGAATACGCTGAGTAGTTACAAAATAATGTTTAAAGAATTTTGATAAAACACATCCCATATTGGCGTTTATCCAGTTTTTACTGGTTTTATTTTGCCACTCTTGGCGCCTTCATACCCTATTTTGGACTCTATCTCTCTGATTCCGGCTATAATGCTGTAGAAATTGGACAGCTGATGGCTGTGATAATGGC
>DAOVUK010000004.1 GCA_030632625.1 Gammaproteobacteria bacterium | reverse complement strand
TTTACATTCATGTTCTTTAAAGAATGCCTATCATATGTAGGGGCGAATTCATTCGCCTTGCGAGATTGTAGACTCACATCCAGGCGAATGAATTCGCCCCTACAAGTGTAAAGATGAATTACTCTATTTGGTCAGTCCCTATTTTAGAACCTTCCAACGCTCACCCACCTTACAGAAGGTAAAAACAGTGGTTCCGGATTTACTTTCAGTCCTGTTGATAATTTCAACTTTTCGACAATGCATACCATCAATCATGGAGGTATTTAACGGAGTAATAGAACCTGAATTATTAGACTCTGGATTTTTCCATTCACTACTTACTCCATTTTTATTATCATTGAGTGCTTTTTTAGCTGTGGTCTGCAGCATTTCAAAATCTTCAGGAGTGAATCTTGCCACTGGACTATATTTAAGATGCTGCATATTTACTGCGTATGAATTAGTCGCAAGCATCAATATAAAGCACAAAGCAATAACACTCTTTATGGTAATTTTCAGGATTTTATTATGTTGCATTTTGTTTCCACTCTTTGCTGTAAATTGTTTGATAATAAAAGTATAAACAGATGCCAGTATCGCATCAAGTCATACCTTTAGTTACTAATAAAAAGGGTCAAAAGTTAAATTTTATATACTTTCCGCTTGCCGCCATCATTTGTTCATAAGTTGGTAATTCAGCAGCATATGGAGTATCTTGTGCTCCCCTGCAGATCATAGCTCTTACCTCAGTCACAGGCTTAGATTCAAGATCCTGTGCTGTCAGTCTGAAACGATAATAACGTTTTATATCAACCGGGGAATCCGAAAACCAGGCATAATTCAGGGAGGCAATCATGATCGGCTTTGTCATAAACTGTTTCTCATTCTTGCGTTTAACGATGGGGCTTTCTTCCTGAGCAATTGAAATGACATTAAATACACCTGGCTCGATTATCTGACGTTCTTCAGAAACTGTATTAATTTCAATTTCACAATTGATATCGTATAAATTTAATTGCCCCGGAGAAATTACTTTACCATTTTGCAAAAAGCCTCTGGCCGAGTTGGAAGACACTTTAATAGATTGCATAATTTCTATTGATGCCTGAGAGGAAATTTCAACATAGGCATTCTCTGTCCGAATTAATGCTGGCTGGCAGCCAGCCAGGAAAAAAGAAATCGTTATTAATAGAATTTGTTTCATAATATTATTTTTTAAGAGATAATTTGTTTAGTAAACCTTTTAAATTCCATGTTTCATTTATTTCATCATCTTTATTAGTTGCTCTGGCCAGTCCCTGAGTTACCTCTTCTACATCAATGCCAAACGTCCCAAGGGGATAAGTATTGATAAGTTTTGGACGAATATCACTGTTCTGGTTAATTTCATATAAATCCAGCAGCTTAAACACCGTGACAGGTTGACGATTATTATCACGAAGAATAAGCACCTGCGGCAGCAGCTGATTTTTAGCATTTTGCTCAACAATAATGGCAATTTCTTTTGAATTCAACTCAACAATCGAACCCACTGGATAAATACCGATAGAACAAATAAATTCTTCAATCAGTTCAGACATAAATTGCTTATTACGCATACTATAAAGATGTTCTACTGCACGAGTCGGATCCAGTGAATCTTCCTGTACTCTGTGATTGGTAATTTCTTCATAATAGCTGACCAGGCCTGCAATTTGTGCTAATAGTGGTATTTCATCACCGATTAATTTCATCGGATAACCTGAACCGTCAAAGCGTTCACAATGTAATTTGATAATAGTTATAATTGCCTGAGGTGTACGCCCCATAATCTTAAGGGCGTCAAGCGTATAGTCGACATGCTTTTGGTATTCCTGCTGCTGTTCCTCAGTCAAATCATCTTCATTTTCAAGCAACTCAATCGGCAACTTTGCTTTACCAATATTGCACAAAAGTAATGCTGTCGATAAATTATTCAGCTTAGGTTTTTCAAGCCCCAGATGACGAGCAAAAGCAATAGACCAGATAGAAGTTCTCAGCGAACGGCTATGGGTGTGGGTATCCTTTTCATGTAACCGGGTTAACCATAAAAAAGCATCAGGATTACGCACCACACTATCAACAACAGCGGTTGCTGAGCGTTTAACTGAGCTTAAATTAATATCAGCGCCAGAACTGGCATCAGAAAAAATCTGGGATGCGGTCAGTGTTATATCTTTGTAGAGCTGATTGGCTGTTCGAAATTCCGTCGCAAAAGAGCTGGTCTTTTTGTAGGTGGTCTCGCGACGAGGTAAGCCCTTCTTGGAACTTCTGCTGAAACTCAAGTCCCTGACATCAGTAGTAGCAATTGTTTTAATTTTTGCCAGAAAAGAAGACTCGACAACATCAACACCAATCCGCTCTTTGGTCAGTTCAACGTCAATATAGACAAATTTACAGATACTCTGTAAGCGCTCAATATCGTTAATCGTTTCAACAAAAAAACCTTCAAGAAGGAAGTCAGTTTCAATCCAGGGACGATCAAGACCAGAAACATACATGCCGATAGAAATATTCTGCGCTATAATTTTTTTATTCTGAACTGCCATAGTTCCTCAATGACAAATTTTTAATACATATTGCTTATTTTATAATTCAATACCGGTATGTGCCAGCAAAATATTAAAAAAAATGACTATATTTCAAACAGATTTGTTTTATACGCTATAATAGTCTTAATCGTCAGGATAAAAGCGTTACTCTAAAGCAATAAATTTTAAAGCACTAAAAGGCCCGACAAGGCCCTGATATTGAAGCTGATAGAACAACATGAATAAAAAACTCATCGCTTTACTTTTTATATTAAAGCTATTGCTAAGCCATACTGCTATCGCGGCAAGCATCACTCAATGTACCCAACCGGACGGCACAATTGAATTCACAAACCAGGGCTGCTCAAAATCAAATCGCCTTGACTCAAGAATAATGTATAGAAATGATTCAAACCAACCACTCGTCACAATAACCTGGAAAAAA
Organism: Gammaproteobacteria bacterium; assembly: GCA_030632625.1. GTDB lineage: Bacteria > Pseudomonadota > Gammaproteobacteria > GRL18 > GRL18 > GRL18. The sequence continues at coordinate 20,078 of DAOVUK010000004.1, read as the reverse complement.
AATATCAGAAAAAGCGCAGCCTTCAGGCAGCCTGCTTTTGTTCAGCTGCAGGATAAATTAGTCATGGCAGAAACACTGCAGGAAAGTGAGCAGCACGCCCGGACAATTACAGAAAAGGTTCGTTCTCATGCACAAAAGGGAAAACTTAAAACTGCCTATGATATGGTCGCTGCAACCTATGTGAAATTATCTAAACACCTGAAAAAAAGACACTGGGAAGGCCAGAAAGTTAATGTTCAAAATCGCAGGATACGTGCATTATTTGAAGAAATTCTGATCACACAATCAAGCATTTCAAGCGCTGATGAGTTGCATCAGGCGATTGAAATTGCATGGCAAAAACATCAAACTAATTATTGATCATATCGATCCATTATATTTTCTTTGGCATTTTTATATTCTTTTTCAGTCAGAATTCCCTTTTTATAACTCTCATCCAGATCCATTAACTCCTGTCCCATCGTCGTAGTTGTCGTAGTTGTTTGAATATCAGTACCGCCGCCGCCACAAGCTGTCAGGGATAAAACAAACAGCATCAATAAAATAAACTTAATTTGTGTCATAATGAATTCCATATAAATAAAATAATTTAGTGAAGTACAGCATAATAACATATATTTACTTTAGCCAATAAAATTTTAATCAGTTGTCCTTTTTAAAATCCACATCTGTATTCAGTTATAAAATTACATTATCACAATCCTGACATAATGCGTATCAACAGCTTTTATAGGACACTATCAGAATGCACTCCTCAGATAATAATTTAATCAATTTATTTCAAGATTTTTTAAAAAAAGAAAGTGCCAGTGGTATCCTTTTAATAATAGCCGCATTGTTAGCCATTATTGTTGCTAACTCACCATTATCTGGGATTTATGCTGCTCTTCTTGATATTCCTGTGGAAATTAAAATTGGGGTTTTACATATCGCTAAACCATTAATTCTCTGGATTAATGATGGACTAATGGCAATTTTCTTCTTTTTAATAGGCCTTGAGTTAAAAAGAGAACTGCTGGAGGGAGAACTATCTGAGCCTAAAAAAATCATCTTCCCGGCTTTTGCTGCAATGGGAGGAATGTTATTTCCAGCCTTAATTTATGCATCACTCAACTGGAATGATCCCGCAGCACTAAAAGGCTGGGCAATTCCAGCAGCAACGGACATCGCCTTTGCACTGGGAATTCTTGCCCTATTTGGAAAAAGAGTCCCAATTGCTCTAAAAATCTTTCTGGTCTCATTGGCTATCATGGATGATATGGGAGCAATTGTCATTATCGCTATTTTTTACACCAGCGATTTATCGGTTACCAGTCTTGTGGTTGCTATTGCCTCACTTTCTATTCTGGCATTATTCAATTTTAATAAATTAAAAAGTATCGCTCCCTATATTCTGGTTGGTGTTATTTTGTGGGTTGCTGTTTTAAAGTCTGGAGTGCATGCAACTCTGGCAGGTGTTGTGCTGGCTTTTTTTATTCCCTTAAGAACCGATTCTAAAGATGAAAGATCATTATCCAAAACACTGGAGCATGATCTTCATGGCAGTGTTTCTTATGTCATTATACCCATATTTGCTTTTGCCAATGCTGGCGTTCCTCTACAAGGCCTGAGCATCAGCACATTACTGGAACCTATTCCATTAGGAATTATTCTGGGCCTATTTTTCGGTAAACAAATAGGTGTTATGCTTTTTAGTTTTATAGCGGTTAAACTGGGAATTGCGTCATTACCGGAAAATATCAACTGGAAGCAACTTTATGGTGTTTCATTTCTTTGCGGGGTTGGCTTTACTATGAGCCTGTTTATCGGTTCATTAGCGTTTGAACAAGGCGGTACTGAAGCGACACTAATGAATGACCGTTTAGGTATTCTGGTTGGTTCAACAATATCAGCAATTGTTGGTTATTTTTATCTCAACAAGGTATTAGCAAAATAGTATTCTTTGGTTGTAAAACAGACAGACTATCAGACAACACTTGCATCTGAGAATTTAAACACTTCATAATCCCAGGTATTGTTATCAATTGTCAGAACAATACAGGACGGTCCGCCCTTATTTCTTGTATACCCTGCAGCTCCAGGGTTAAGTATATGCTGCCCTGGTGCATCTTCATCAATTATCTGTATATGGGTATGACCATAGACAACAAGCCTGGCCTGAGGATGAGCAGCTCTTAAATCATGATGCGCAGGTTTATGCATATCATGTTCATGACCATGTTCAACAACAATTTTACCGCCTGGTACGGATAATTCCTGAACCTGTGGAAGATTTTTTACCAGCTGCCAGTCCTTAAAATCCCAAAGATAAGGCTTATCATTATTCCCGGCAACGGCAATAACATGACCTGTTTTTGGCTGTAATGTTTCAAGAACCTGACTTGAACCGATGTCGCCTGCATGTATTGCAATATCACAACTTTTGATTACAGCAATCACCTGATCAGCTAATTCTTCATGAGTGTCAGAGATAATACCAATCTTCATCCTTGAAGTGGCCGAAAAATCTGTTTTTTGATTAAGTAACATATAAATATCTATTACTTCCCTTGAGCTTTCTTTTGAGCTGCTTGTTCCTGTTCTTTGAGCATATCATCAGCCTGTTTACAACAGGCATTAAAGCAAGATACGCCAGGATGACAGGCAAATTTAATCTTGTGTTCATCTGTTAAAATCTCAGGGACAAATGAGCTTTCATAAGGAATGATGTGAGACGTCTGGTCTACCCATAATAATTACCTGATTTGTTAACTTTATATAACATAAATTTTCAACCCAAATTAACTCACCTAAATAGTGAATAAATTTGGATGAAGAAGTCTACTATATTCTTATAGATTTGTCAGTATGTCTTTTTGGGGGGGGATATTTTTATGTAGAGACGTTACATGCAACGTCTCTACAGCTGACACAAAGAAAGCCCGGCCACCTTTGACCGCCATCCCTGGCGGTCAAGGTGATCGGGCTTTCTTTGTCATAAAGAGCCAGTGTTTAAACTCAGTTATTGCTTCTTTTTGAAGCAATAACCAGTTCAAGCACTATTTTCTGTGCGTACGAATGTTGGCATTTTGGTTTTCCTTATAACTAATGAGTAGTAAACTAAAACTGATACTGCCTTATCAGCAAACTTTGCAATTATTCATAAGGAAAATTGGAAAAACTACATTATTTTATATTTTTCAGGATACTTTTTATTTATAAGTATTTACTAATATTTAGTGCTTGAAATTAATCGCAGAAATACACTCAGCTCAGGCAAAAATTTAAAGATAACTTTAGGGAGCATCAATTAGTGCGGGGCATACATATCCGGCATAGAAAAGCCTGGAACCATAGTATCCGGGCTGGCAAAGGGACTGGTATTTTGTGAATGGTCATCATAGCTCTTATAAAATGTATCAGACAAATTACTGCCTCCAGGAAAAATTCCAAGCCCTGTCATGGGGTTATATTGAGGTCCCAGAAAAGGACTTATACCACTATTATTCAAACCTCTCCAATTAAACAGCCTCTGATCCTGTAAGCCAGAAAATAAACCAGATCTTGGCAAACCTGAGCCTGGAAAACCAGATCTTGGAAAACCCGATCTTGGAAAACCTGAGCTTAGACCACCATAATTATAATCAGGACTAAGATGGCTATAGCCCGGCACCATTTTTCCAGGAGTCACCACACCGGGAACTGTGCCCGGCAAAGTACCGGGAACACTATAAACCGGCACCGGAACATATTGAATCCGGGTGTTTTGCCTTGCCTGCCCTGCTTGTCTGTCGTAATCCTTTTTTGTGGGGAAAGAGTTTGCCGGGAAAGAGCCTGGGCGCGAAATATTCGAACTAAATGAATTGGGGCTATATGAGTTTTTGTTAATTGAGCGTCTATTGACTTCCATATCACTGGGGTAAAGCAAACCTGGATTGGACTGAATATATTTTCTCTGGTACATGTATTCAGCCTGGGGTACAAAATCTTTTTTTATTTCCCGCTGAAAATTATGGCCGCCAGGCTGCTTAACATAGTTTTCCCCTGGATAGTGAAATTCTCTTGAAAATTGAATAAGCGGATTAGCCTGTTCAGGAGCATATGGCCATTCGGTTTGTGTGTCTTCAGGATAGATCCACTTTCGCTGGCTTGCATAACGGTTTACACGTCCCACATCATATTGGGACTGCTCAGCTTGATCAATGATATCACTGGGAAAAAGGTAGCTGCTTTGTGCATAGACAGGCATTGTGAACAACAATATTAACAACAATGGGGCAACAAATATAATCATTAATAAGATATTATTTTTTGAAGATATTCCATTTTTATTCTGCTGCTGTAATATGAAACACTTCATCCTGTTTTATTCTCTTGCTGTAAAAGTTTATGTTTGTAGAACCACTGCCAAATATAACCACCGGCTAATTCGTAACCGGTATGAATGTAAGTGTAGATATTAATATTGCTGACAGACCAGCACATTAAGTGCATGCTTTCTTTATCACCACAAATCAACAACTGATCACCTTCATTTATTTCAAAATCTTTATCCGGCAATAAAAAATTATCAAATTTTGTTGATGAACTCCTGTTTGACATTTCATGACGATGTAATGATGCTTTGCTTTTTTTTCGATGTGCTAATAAGACAACACATTTCAAGGGTTTATCCCTGTTTCTGGGATGTCTTAAAATTTGTTCAGTGGTAATTTTACCTTTTTTTAGAAAACACATCACGGCAGGCGTTTGCTTTTCAGAAATTTCAACCATCCAGGTCATTGCAGTATTATCAATAAAGCTGCTGAGTCGACTGATCAGGAGATTAGCCCATTGATCTTTTTGTCGTCTGGCTAATGATAGAAATGTAGATAACAAGGGTGTTTTTATAATTGAAAGAATTTCACCCGCAACGATACTTGCCGGCTGCATAATAAAATCCAGTTCTGCTTTTTCAAATACCGTCTCATTGCGGCTAAAATTTTGTCTGGCAATAGAAAACAATTTAACTTCCTGCAGTTCATCTGTCTCAGGCTGCAACTCAAGATCATTTTTTTCCATAAAACCTTTTAAAGCATATTTTTCATTGTCTTCCTGGTCGCGTTTTTTCCCTCGATGATAACGTTTCATTTCATCCTGAGCCGTAATGACAATGGATAAATTATTGGCATCATTATCCGTACCTGCCACAATGGCCGCGGCTTCGGTAATTTTAGCTTCACGTAAAGTAACAGCTTCTGTCCCTCTTCCGGTAATTGTACCCTCAGGCGGGTTAGTTATTTCAGGAGACGCTTCAATGATAACAGTTCTTATGCCGATATAATTTAAGTGCCTTGATACCGCTTTGCCGAAGCGTCCGTAACCACAGATAACCCAAATGCCTTTTGGCGGCTTAATTGGTTCATTTCTCACTTTATGATAGGGGTTTGTCAGCCATTCATAAATCAGATAAGCACTGGGAGAACGGACAGATAAGGCGAGTCGTCTGGCATAAATTTCAAAAGGATTAATAATGTGGGTTGTTCCAAAAGAAGCCATATTGGCTTCAGCTTCGGCGGTTTCTGCCCGGCAAACCACCATAAGATGATCATCTAACATTCGTTCTTTATTCAATAAGCGTGCGGTAATGGCAATTTTCAGATTAACTTCATCTTTATTGGCTAAAGCAATGACTCCCTGACAATATTCATGAGTCAGGCCTGCAGTTTCAAGAACCTGCGGGAAGGAAGCATTGGCAGCCAGAGCAGGAATATCGATATCGGGTTCATCAATTTCAAGACTATCAATACGAACCGGATCGATATCAACGACTACTGATAAAATATGATTTTCAGATAATTCATGGGCCAGTAATTTACCTGTATCACCATAACCACAAATCAGATAAAAAGGTTCTCTTATGCGCCTTACTTTTTTTCGAAAGTCATTTTCTTTTAATACTTTCTTAAAAGCAGGATTTTGTAAGGTACTTATAAGTGAGCCAATACTGTATAACCAGATAGTCACAGTGGCATAAATACCAAATAACGTCCACATTCTCTGAGCATTAGTAAATTCATAAGGGATTTCACCAAAGCCAATAGTCGATCCCATAAAACTAACAAAATAAAAGGCATGAAAAAAACTCATATGCCAGACATTTCCCTGATCATCCTGACCGGGAATCAGTACAAAGCCCAATATGACAACTGCATAACTGATGATCAGCAGCATAATTGGCAAACGGATCCGTTTGAGCAGTAAGAAAATAAAGCTATTCATTACATTACGCTACTTTTATGTTTTTTGTTTTAAGATTTTTTCACTTCACTCAGGAGTAAAAAGTTCAGCGCCGTACAACAACCGTTTCAATCACCAGTAATACAACCGATGTCAGATTAGCAATCAGAGCACCCCCTGAAACAGAAACAATAGTAGCCATAATCGCCGGGCTAACCCCGGAAGCTAACATATGCTCCGCAATCCCCCAGATAATTGCCGCAGCAAACAGATGAATATCAGCCACCAGACTGGTGGCTAATAATACCGCACCTATATGAGAACGATCACCCAACTTAATGACTGTGGCTATCAGACTGATAACAATAGCAGCAAATAATTCGTAGACATGATGATGCGCCGGGTTATCAATATCACCAATAAAAAAACCAAAATTAATGGTCAGAGCAAAAACAACAAAAAAAGCAAAAGAAACTTTTTCAAAATTCATATATTCGATTCCAAAAGATGTTATTCAAACTATAGCAGATACGTTGGTTTATGTATGTGCAGCTTCGCAGTATAAGGCCTTCCATGGCCAAGCACTGCTCCGCGCCCGCAGGAAGTGCCCTTGGGGTACACATCCCTGTGTTAGGTAGAGTAGAAACTTGTTTCGTACTCTACCTTATCCTGCGCTTCGTAGCATAAGGCCTTCCATGGCCAAGCACTGCTCTCGCACATCCCTGTGCTTCGCAGTATAAGGCCTTCCATGGCCAAAAAAAAAGCGATGTGTATACATCGCTTTTTTGGTTTTAAACTATTAGTTTGGCTAATGGCCTATTCATCTGCACAGGATGACTTCTTTCAGAGTGTAGGTTGGCGCTGAGCTTGCGAAGCCCAACAGATAATGCTGATTAGCCGGTTATTGTTGGGCTTCGCAAGCTCAGCGCCAACCTACTCTTAATTGTCAAGGCATCAGAATTAATGTGTTCTGGTACTAGCTAACAGATTCTTCAGCCAGTTGAGCAACTTCTTTATTGCGCTGCTGCTCTTCTGCAGCCAGACGTTCAGCTTCTTTGCGTCCTAATGGATCAGCAAAATTATCGTTAAGTGATTTAACAAAATTATCCGCTTCATTGCGTACCCGCTCAATGGCTCTATGACCTCTTCTGCCCCATCCTGCCGGTTTAATTGCAAACACACTGCGCAGCGGATAAGTATTTTTTATAAAAGCAGCGGCGATATTACCCGGGCCATTTTCAGTGGGTAATTTTTTGACAATTCTTCTGGCAATCATTCGACGCACCCAGAAATGTATGCCTCCGAAAATCACCACAAAGACAACTACAATGACTCCCTGAACCACAGGGCTGGTTTTAAGTGATTCCAGCCAGGGTGGTTGAAAGGACCAGTCCGTCCAATAACCGGCATAAATTGAAAGTCCAAGCAGTAATGAAATTAATAAGCCATAGAGTATGCCGTCAGTAATTAAAACTGAGCGATACCAGGCAGCCATGGCTTCTTTAATTTTAGGCACAGCAAGCTGTTCAATCTGGTTGGCAGTATTTTCCAGAGCGCCGATAATTCGATACACCCGTTCAACACTCACTTCCTGCATACGATGTTCTATTTCACCCATATCGATATCAAGTTTATCTTTATATCGTTTTCTTAGATACTCATCAGGAATTTCAGGCGCTACTTTTTCATTATAAACACAGTAGAATCGGCCGGTTGAAAGCCCGGTCTGCACCACTGCCCGCTGCCAGGCTGCAACGACCTGTTCGGCATTATCTTCTTTAGCAGTGGAATCCATCTGATTGAGAATAAACAGGAATTTTCCAGCGTCATTACGACGAATAGTCCCTTCAACCAGATGTTCCAGAGTATCTTTCATGGCACCGGGTTCCGGATGCCTGGCATCAAAAAAGACCAGAACCAGATCGGCTAAATCAATAATATGATCAGTAATTTTCAGGGTCGCATTACGTTGTTCGTCAGCATCAAATCCAGGAGAATCGATAAGAATTTTGCCTTTTAAAACATCACTTTTGCAGGTCTTAAGCTGCAAATAAGTATCAATCCGACTGCCTTCACCAGCTGATACTTTTTCTATATCTTCACTGATTTGATAGAACGGCAAACGTGGATCGGCATCAAGAGCCAGACCAGGCAGAACCCTCACCTTGTCTTCCTGGCTATAGCAAATAACCGTAAATTTGTCGTCAACCGCCTGATTACCGGTTAATTGCAGATTGACATCAAGATAGCTGTTCAGAAAAGAGGATTTGCCGGCAGAAAAAGTACCCAGCACCGAAATGAGCGGCCACCATGAAATAGTAGTGGCAAATGATTGATCGGTAGTCAGCAGCCCAAGACGGTAAGCCACCTTATCCAGTTCTTTAAAGGAATCGACTGCATCTATCAGAACTGGGTTTTCTGTCGCCAGATTATCCTGCAGGCTCTGTAATCTTGATTTAAGTAATGTGCTCGGGCCTTCAAACATTGGTACTTCTGCTCCTGCTGCTCTCTATATAGAGATGGTAAAAGATGAATACGCTGAGTAGTGACGATAATTTTTAATATTAACGTACTGGCGGTGGAAAAGCCAATGGGCCTGGCGAACCCCGAGAGTTATTACGTCCACTACCCCATGGAGTCATGCTGTCAAACATACTTTCAGCTGGATTTGATACCGTTTTATTCATACTCCACATATCTCGCTGCATGGCAACCAGGCCGACACTCATAGTTTGGATATTGGTACTGATTCCATCAATACGGTCACCAACATTTTGCGCAACTCCCGTCATTGTGGTAGTATTTGCAGCCATTTCAGGCATTGCCTGAGAAACCGTATCAGCCATTGAGCTGGTACTACGCTGCATCTGTACAATACTATTGGCAATGATTTCCATATTGGTATGGACTGACATCGACATCTGATTTACAGAACGGGTCATTTGCCTGACATCATTAGACAATGAATGGACATCATGGGTCAGATTGAAAATCAGATAATAACCGTAAGCCGCTAATACGATAAATGCAAATAACGCGGTATAAACAATTAGCTGTAGACGCTGCCCTTTGACATCAGAGCCTTTTCTACGCTCATCAATCGTATCTGAATCAAAACCTGTTGCATCTGCGTCAGCTGTCAGTTTATGGTATAACCTTTTGATAGGCATTTTTTTCTCTCCTAAACATTAACCACCCCTTAGTAATCAATCTTTTAAAAAGCATAAATTACTTTATCTCTACCTATTGTAAAATGAATTACTCACAATAGGTAGTTATTATTTAAGTTTATTAGTATTTACTAATAAAGCAATTCATTTTATGCGGATTATGCAGTATTATTATTATAATTATAGTCTTATTCACCTCAGGCTTCCTTACTAACCTTTTGTGATTTAGGATATTAGTCTCTTCCCGTTTCCTCTTAATTATCTGACCTCGCTGTTCAGCAGGCTTGGGATTTTTAGTTTATTGCTGCTGCGCTTTATTTTCATCAGAACTGTTTTCATCAGAACTATTTTCATCTGAACTGCTTTCGGAACCAAAGGGTATCAACATGACCATCTGATTTTGTAATTGTTTCTGTCTGTTTCGTATCTGTTGTTGTAGACTTTTAGTCTGCGCTTCAGAGCTATTTTCTTCAGTGCTATTTGCTTCAGTGCTATGCTCTTTAGTATTATGCGCTGATGAAGTCGGAGACTGACTTATCACCACCTCAAAATCTTCATTTAATTCATTTTCCAGTGAATCATCTGTCTCAGCCTCATGGACAATTATCACTTCTTCCCTGGCACTATCATCAATAACTTGTTGTGTGCTGTTCACTGCTACAGCAGAAATTTGTTCAGCAGCATCTTTCCCGGGCAGTATATGTTGTTCAGTATTTTCCAGATTCTCCTGCTTAGCTTCTATTTCACTTTCAACAGGATATTTAAGAGTATCATCGGACACCTGGTGAAATGTTGATGCGGCTTTATCCATAACTTCCCGTTCTGTTACACTAAGCGATTCTCTATACCGTTTCATACGCTGATAAATTTCACTTGAAGAACCGACTTCCGCTCTATTTGGGTTTTCTATGGCAATAGCCACCGGTTCACTTAGCTGTTCACTAGAGGCTTCTTCAGACCAAATTTCACTTCTATTCCAATAGACATAGATAAGCAGTGACAATACGATAATCAGCATCAAGTGACTGAGTATCCAGCGAAAAAATTTCATTTCCGGTCCGACTGATGTTACCACAATATACCTGCTCAACTAGTATGAGGTTAAATTCCAGGAATTTTTATCCCGAATACACAATGCTGGCAAACTTATTGACTTCTGCCGCCGCTTTTCCTTTAGGTTCTAGCTCAAATACAGCCAGACCTTCACTGAAAGAGCGTCGATAAGTCGTTCTTTGATATAAGCGAGTACCAATTAAATCTATATGAGGCAGCATCTTGAGAGCATCTTCTGCTTCACCTGTTTCCCGGACACCTTTATGGGTATCAGCCCGGTTAACAAAACCAAGCATTTGCGGCATATTTTTTTTACCACGTATATCTAAAACCATTTTTATAAAGCGCTGTGTTGACCAGATATCAGCCTGGCTTGGAGGTACAGGTACAATAATGCGATCGGTCAGAGAAATTGCCGTCTTCATGGAATCAGTATCCGCTGTACCGACATCAATGAGCACTTCTTCATTATGCGCTTTTTTTAACTCGTCAATTGAATTACTGATAGATATAAGAGGCTCATATTCATCTTCTTCACGAATATCACCGACATCACTTAAAGTTGCCTGGGGATCAAGGTCAAATAGTTGTACTTCATGATCATTTAACGCCAGCCAGACCGCCAGGTTAAAAGTGACTGTACTTTTTCCCGTACCACCCTTCAGGTTACCTACCACTGTAATCATTTAAAACTCCTGTCCATCAAAAAGCTAACGCCTCCTTTTGCTGCAGGCGCTAGCATTTTTTGTTTAATGATTTATTTTGCTGCTGGTGCCGGAGTTGGGGCTGGAGCAACAGGAGGACGAGCATAAGGAGCATAGCCATATGGTCTGTAACCACCATAACCCTGGTTATTCATATAACGCTGATCACCATACCCCTGGAATCGATTATCCCATTTATTGTAACCACTGCCATAACCACGGCCTGATGCAGAACCACGTGTATTGGCATTGCCGCGACCTCGAGCTCTGGTTTTTATGGTGATTTCAATATCACCATCCATGTCAGCATCACCGGAACCATCACCCCAGCCATTACCGCTGCCGCGGCCATAACCGCTGTTATTCCAGTTATTATTACCATAAGTATTCCAGTTTGTATTGCTATTGCCATCATCCCAAAAGGCACTGGCCTGCATTGGTATAATGACTGCACCTGCAAGCATTGCCGCTGCTAACGCTGTTGCTACATACTTCATATAGACACTCCATTTGATAGTGAGTTTATTGTCCCTGACATCTTAGCATAAAAGTTCTTGCTCAAATAATGCCGGGACAGGCTTCATTGTGCCTTAAGCCAGCAAGCTGGATAAGGGATAAAACGACAATTACTCTTCCAGGTCACCTTTTAACTGTATGCCCCGGCGTCCTTTCTTTTTAAGCGCTTTCTTGACAGTACTTACAGGCTTATTATCCGCTGTGCCTGCTTTATTAGTGCTCACCGCCTTCTTTTTCGCAATGGCTTTTTTGATAACAGGCTTTTTCTTAAGCACTGGCTTTTTTTCCTTTTCAGCCGTATCAGATGTTGTTACAACATCTGCCGCCTTTATGTCTGCTTTTGTTTCAGCAGCTGCAGGTTTTTCCTCTGTCCCGGCTTCAGCAGCCGGTGCTGCAGTCTTTGCTGCAGTCTTTGCTGCGGTCTTTGCAGCAGTTAATGCCTCACTCTTTACCACTTCCGGCTGAGCCGCTGATTTAGATTCAGGCGCTTTAGACGCAGGAGCAGGTGTATTAGAAGCCGGAGCGGGCGTATTAGAATCAGGCGCAGCTGCAGGCTTTTTTCTTCTCTTAAAGGCAAGCGTATAAAGCCCCTGCAGACTCCACCAGATCATTTGCACAACTGTGACAATAACCGTATAAGAAGTGAATAAAATTTTACCTATAGCACTGCCATCTGAAGATTTTTTATCTTTTAATTGATTTTTTTGCTCCACACAGACCTGATAATCAGGGTGGTCTTCCTTCATAATTTCACAAAAAGCAGCACGCCCGCTATAACATCCCAGGGGAATAACAACTAATGTCAAAATGGTCGAGACAAAAGTACCATACATCAGTGAAATTGCCATACCCTGAAAGATTGGGTCAAATAGAATCGCGGTAGAACCAACTAGCAGCGCTAATGCGGTAATAATAATAGGTCGTGTTCGAGTGATACAGGCCATAATAATGGCTTCTCTGATTTCCACACCACGGCGAATTTCCTGACGAGAATAATCCATCAGCAAGATAGAGTTACGCACAATAATTCCAGCCAGTGCAATAAAGCCGATCATTGAGGTCGCCGTAAATTCTGCACCCATAATAGCATGCCCGGGAATAATCCCCACCAGAGTCAAAGGAATAGGAGAAATAATAATGGCTGGCTGGATAAAATTACCAAATTCCCAGACAACCAGCATATAAATCATAATAATAGCCAGGCAAAAAGCCAGGCCCATATCACGGAAAGTTTCATAGGTCACCGTCCATTCGCCGGTCCATTCAAAACCTGAGCGCCTGTGCATGTCAGATGAACCCGGTGGTCCCATCCAGGTGCCTTCTATCACTTCTTTGCGCGGTCCCAGATTTTCTTCCAGATCCAGCATATCCCAGACGTCAAACATACCGTAAATGGGTGCCGCAAATTCACCCACGACCTCACCAATAACATACTCAACATCTCTTAAATCTTTATGATAGATAACGGCTTCTTTATGACCTTTACTGAAGACACCCAATTCTGCCAGAGGCACACTACTTCCCTGCATTGTCGGAACAGGCAGCTGGCTGAGGTAATTAAAGTTTGCACGAACATCCAGCGGCACCTGTAACACAATCATCGTTGCTTCCAGTATTGAGCCATCTTTAATATCGCCCAGAACAAAACCGCCCATGGCCATTTCTAATGTTTTATTAATGGCGTCAACACTGACACCCACACGAATGGCTTTCTCACGATTGACTCTGAAATTCCAGATTTGATAAGGTTTCTGAATATAATTATCCACATCAGCAATAGAATCTGACTGCTCAAATAATTTGGTCAATTTCATTGCCACTGCATGCCGTTCATGTGCGGTCGGACCATAAACTTCAGCAACCATTGACTGCAGCACAGGAGGACCTGGCGGCATTTCCACAATCTGGATTCTTGGCGCATCCAGTTTGGTATAAACACCTGCTTTTACTTTTTCAGCAATCAATTCAGTCAGGGTTTTTCTGACTTCCTGGGCTATCTGGTGACTGGTTCTGTCGCGTTCTTTCTTATGCAGTAATTGTACATTTAAATCGGCCTGCCAGGGCTGCTGGCGTAAGTAATAATGACGCACAAGACCATTAAAATCAAAAGGTGATGCGGTACCAACATAAGATTGAATTGCAGTGACTTCAGGAACCTGCCTTACCTTTTCTGCCATTTGACGGGTCAGATTGGCGGTTATCGGCAATGAAGTCCCTTCAGGAAAGTTAATCACTACATTAAAAACGGATTTATTATCAAGCGGCATCATTTTCACTTTAACCGCTTTAAAATAAAACAAACTGCTAGCGAGAAAGAAAATAGCAAAAAGTCCGATTAAAAAACCATAACCAGCTACTTTGCTGTCAATAAGCGGATTAAGGATCCTGCGATAAAAACCATCCAGACGCTTTACGGTCTTATGTTCAGACTCTTCCATTTTATGCAGAGAATCCATCGCCGGTTTAAATCGAATGGCCAGATAAGGCGTGAACACAAATGCGGCAAACAATGAATACATCATCGCCACAGAACCCAGAGCCGGAATAGGTTCCATATAAGGCCCCATCATTCCTCGCACCATACCCATAGGTAATAAAGCAGCAATTACAGTAAAGGTTGCCAGAATAGTTGGATTGCCTACTTCTCTGACGGCATCAATCGACGTGCTGTCAGAAATTTCACCATCCATCGCCCAGCGACGATACATATTTTCAACCACCACAATGGCATCATCCACCAGGATACCAATGGAGAAAATGAGGGCAAACAAACTCACCCGGTCAATGGTGTAGCCCATGATCAATGCAAAGAAAGTCGTCACAAGAATCACATTTGGAATAACAATAAAACAAACCAGAGCAGCACGCCAGTTAAGGAACCAGAAGATAAGTATTGATACGGCAATTGTCACCAGTACCAGTTTAAACATCAGACCGTTCACTTTATCCTGTGCTGATTTACCATAATTTCGGGTCACGCTGAGTTCCACATTGCTTGGAATCAGACGCCCTTTCATGGCATCAACACGCTCGAGAACTTCTTCAACAACACTCACACCATTGGTGCCTACTTTTTTAGCGATAGCCAATGTCACTGCAGGATAACCATTTGCGGATTTAGTTTCTGAAGTAGCAGGACCAGTATAGAAATTAACAAACTTATGTGCTTCACCCGGTCCATGAATTACATCGGCAACATCTCTTACATAAACAGGATTACCATCATGCATGGCAACCACCAGGCGTTCAACATCTTCAGCATTGCGTAAAAATGCGCCGGTATAAAGATTAAAGCTATTGTCGCCCGATTCAATAGAGCCAACAGTTTTTTCACTATTAGCCGTCATAATAGTACCGGCAATCTGCTCCAGAGTGATGTCATAACCCGCCAGACGTTCCGGCTTAACTTCAATTCGTAACTGTTCCTGACGGCCACTGATCACAAAACTTTGACTGGTTTCAGGAATTTCATTTAATTCCTGCATCACATCCAGTGCAATCAATCGTAAGGCCGCATCATCAAGACTTTCAGACCACAAAGTCAAAGCCACCAGCGGCACATCATCAACACCTTTGGGCTTAACCAGCGGCGGAGAAACCCCTGGTGGGATTTTATCCATATTGGACTGTAATTTGTCATACAACTTTACCAGTGAGGGCCCCATGTCCTCACCGACTTCAAATTGCACTGTCACCATGGCCTGATCCCGCTGAGAAGCAGAATAGACATGCTTAACACCGGGTATTTCACTCATAATTCGCTCTAAAGGAACAGCAACCAGTGACGCAACCTGCTCGGTTGATGCACCCGGATAACTGACAAAAATATCGGCCATAGGCACTGATATTTGCGGATCTTCCTGCCTTGGGGTCAACATAAAACCTGCAAGACCAATAGCAAATGTTGCAATCAGAAGTAATAAGGTTAACGGCGAATGCATAAAAGTCTGAGTCAGATTTCCAGCCAAACCCAAATCTTGTCTATTTTTTGTGTTATCCATATGATTAAACTTACCCGTGCTTATTTATTATTACTCTGCTCAGTTTGTACTTGACTCATTGTTAACGAGACAGTACACCCCTTTATCTGAACAGTGATCGGTACGCCTTAGATTAAAGAGAATGCCTCAGAAATATTACTTTATCGGCAGACCAGGTCTCCAGTTCTGAGGTGGGTGGTCAACAATCCGGTCACCTGACTTCAGGCCGGAAAGTACCGTATAAAATTTACCGCCATCGACTTTTTTACCCAGACGAATGACATGCATTTCAGCAATATTCTGGTCATTCATTACCAGGACACTGGGTAAACTGCCCATATGTTTAAGAATACTGGTTCTGGGAATAGTAATAGATGTGTTGAGCTTTGAATTTTTAACCGGTATTGCTACTTCAGCATACATTCCGGGAACGCCGCGAGTACCAATGGGTAAATCAAATTTCACTGTCACTGTGTGCTTGCTTTTATCAGCCAGGGGATAAATCTGAGCCACTTTAGCAGGAATCATCAAGCCATTGACATCCAGATAAGCCCTGACAGTATCACCGACTTTTAGAAAAGGCACTAATCTCACCGGCACTTCTGTGCGAATTCGAATGTAATCTGTATTTGCATAAGAAATTAAAGGCATTCCCGGCTGAACCGTGTCACCGACTTCAACCAGTTTTTTAATGATCATACCTTTGAACGGTGCTATTGAGCGAGTGTCTCTTATGCTGGCATTAATTTCATTAATAGCCTCCCGAGCACTTCTTACACGCGACTGAGCCTGGTTGACTGCAGCACCCTGGTTGTAAAGATCCGCCTGACGTTGAACATCCTTATCACCATAGCCCATTGAATCGCCCATCTGTTTGGTAAACATCTGGTCAAACATACCGGGCATTCCCATTCCAGGCATCTGAGTAGCATTTTCACTTTGCGGAGACCAGAGTTCACGATTATACTGAACCTGAGAATTCTGCAGGGAGGCGACAGCCTGATCATATTGAGCAATTGCTGATTTGCGCTTTGCCAGTAAACTTTCGTCACTGATAGTCACCAGCAAAGCACCCGTTTCAAAGGAATCGCCTTCATCACCGGCCAGGTATTCTACTCGTCCGGGCATCTGCGCAGAGAGCGTCACTTCTTTGTATGGAACAACACTACCACCAAGAAAAACCTGCTCTAAATCCTGCTGTGCTCCGACTTCAATAATTTCGCTGGAAAAAGCCTGCCCACCCAATAGCAATCCAATACTTAGAACAAAAGTGCCACTTAAGCGTCTAAACATTATTTAATACCTTTCTGATTAGTAGTTTGTATTCGTCATTTGATTTAACTTTGCATAGCTGACTCTGCAGGCCTAACGAATTGAGCTGACCTGAAAAGTACAATGTCTGTAGTAAAGATAAAATTAATAATCTCTTTATCTTTTTATCTTTTTATTTATAAGAACGGTATGTCTGAATTCAGTGATAACAGCTTCAGTGAAAACAAATAGTTCTAATGTAAAATAGTTTTAATGGAAAAAATTTCATACCGCAAATTGCTATTCTATACGGATCAATCCATTGTCGCGACATTTTTCTTTAACTCGCGATAAATAGATGGTAAACCCGAAATGAGACCCCGTTCACTATAAGATATTAAACTTATTATTTTTTTATAGTTATTACAAGACACTTTTTATTATTTTCATCAATAATAATGTACTTTTACAACTAAAGAGCTAATTTTTCTTTTTTTTATTCGTGTTTGGAAAACCCTATTTAAAATCAAGGTTCTTATTATAAAGCCGGAAACACCAATAATAATCATTCAATTATATAAGCATATTCTAACTTTAAAAAATAAAGATTCCCTTCTTTAGCCTCACGTTATGGGCTGATAATAATGAATTCAAATCATAATTCCTATTAGGGCTTACCCTTAAAAAAACTGAACACAAATTGCAAAATATTCATTGTGTTTAACTGGATTTTTTAGCGGTAGAATGATAATTTTACAACTATGTAAAACACCTTCATAAAATAAGAGTTCATCTTCATGCCCTGTATCATTATAAGAACCAATCAATCTCTGACTAAGGACAAACAACTGGAATGCTGTCGATCAATTTCTGCAAAAACAGCCGGTATACTTGCCAAGCCGGAAAGCTATGTAATGAGCCTGCTCGAAGCTCAGGTCAGTATGACCATGTCCGGAACAACTGAACCTGCTGCATATATTGAATTAAAAAGCATCAATCTGCCGGAAGATAAAACCAGCGAACTATCCAGTGAGTTATGTCAGCAGATCAGTAAGCTGCTGGAGATTAATCCTAATCGAATTTATATTGAATTCAGCAATGCACAACGGCATTTATGGGGCTGGGACGGCAGAACATTTTAGGCTCGTAGTATAATTTAGGAGCCTGTCCGAGAATAGAAAGCCTACTGCGGAAAAGCTGATTTTGGCCATATTTTCCTATCATTTTCATTTAATAGAACAACTATTGGCTTCAAATGATAAAAAAATCTGACTCAAAACAGCTTTCCCTCGCTACGACTTCTATTCCCGGACAGGCTCCTAGTACAGTTCATCTGATTAGGGTAAAATGATCTTTTTTCTACCGCTTATTTATTAAATCCCCTTATTGTAAAGAAGACTATTAATGCGCACTTCACAGTATTTTCTACCTACTCTCAAAGAATCACCTGCTGATGCCAAAATCATCAGCCATCAGCTTATGCTCCGTTCAGGCATGATCCGAAAATTAGCATCCGGTCTCTATTCCTGGCTGCCCCTGGGACTAAGAGTGTTGCGCAAAGCAGAAGCAATTGTTCGTGAAGAAATGAATCGTTCCGGTGCTCAGGAATTATTAATGCCGGCAGTTCAGCCTGCGGAATTATGGCAGGAATCTGGTCGCTGGCAGCAATATGGCCCGGAATTATTACGTATTACCGACCGCCACAATCGTGAATTTTGTATTGGCCCGACGCATGAGGAAGTCATTACCGATCTGGTGCGTCATGAATTAAAAAGTTATAAGCAGCTGCCGGCCATTTTTTATCAGGTGCAAACTAAATTTCGCGATGAAATTCGCCCTCGTTTTGGTATTATGCGCTCCCGGGAATTTATTATGAAAGATGCTTATTCTTTTCATGCCTCTCAGGAGTGCCTGCAAACCACTTATGAAAAGATGTATGACTGTTATTCGCGTATTTTCACCCGTATGGGGCTGGAATTTCGTGCGGTTCATGCAGACACCGGCTCAATTGGCGGCAATGCTTCTCATGAGTTTCATGTACTGGCTGATTCAGGTGAAGATGCGATTGCTTTCAGCAGCGCAAGTGATTATGCCGCTAATATTGAAATGGCTGAAGCAATCTGCACCACTGAGCGTGCGGCAGCCACTCAGGAAAAAACCACTGTCGATACGCCGCAGCAGCACAGCATTGAGGAGGTCAGTCAATTTCTCAACGTTGCCCCTGCACAGACGTTAAAAACCTTACTGGTCAAAGCCAGTGATGATATTGACGCAGATGTCATTGCTCTGGTACTCAGAGGCGATCACGAATTAAATGAAATTAAAGCAGAAAAACTGACTGCTGTTGCAACACCTCTCACCTTTGCCAGTGATGCAGAAATTAAAGCGGCTGCAGGTTGTGATGCCGGCTCCATAGGCCCGGTTGGTCTGTCAGTGCCCAGCTTCATCGATCGCAGTGCTGTCATGTGTAGTGATTTCATTTGTGGCGCCAATGTAAACGGCCAGCATTTGATGGGTGTTAACTGGCAAAGAGATGTCGAACCCGGCTCAGTTGTTGATATTCGTAATGTCCTTGATGGTGACCCCAGCCCGGATGGTCAGGGTATTCTCAATATTAAACGCGGCATTGAAGTAGGACATATATTCCAGCTTGGTAAGAAATATTCTACCGCGATGGATGCCAGTGTTCTCGCTGATAACGGCAAGGCCGAAATCATGAGCATGGGCTGTTATGGTATTGGTGTTTCCCGTGTGGTTGCATCAGCCATTGAACAAAATCATGATGACAATGGCATTATCTGGCCAGATGCTCTGGCTCCCTTTAAAATCGGCCTTGTCCCTATGAACATGCATAAAAGTGAACGTGTCAGAGAAACTGCACAGAAGCTTTATGCCGAATTAGAAGCGGCAGGCATTGAAGTGCTGTTTGATGACCGTAAAGAACGCCCTGGTGTCATGTTTGCAAATATGGAACTCATTGGTATCCCCTACCGAATTGTGATTGGTGAACGTAGTCTTGATAAGGGGGTGTTTGAATTTAAAGGGCGAACAGACAACGAAGCAAAAGAAATTCCTGTTGATGATATTGTAAACTATGTACTGGCCTTATAAAGAAAAAGACAAATCTGTTTGCCGGCCTGTGCTGCAATATGCGTTATTATTCTATACTCTATTGAGCCTCTCTTCAGTAATACAGGCTGAAGGCT
>DAOVUK010000156.1 GCA_030632625.1 Gammaproteobacteria bacterium | reverse complement strand
CCAGAGGAAACTCCATTAATCGATCCGAATAATACAGCCAGGAAATACTTCCCGTTGCCAGCAGAGAAGCAATAATAGTGTCTAACAATAAATTAATTTGCGCCACAGACGCACCAAAGAGTGCCGGCAGCATCAGTTTTAGAATTTTTTTCACGCCGGGATGCTGCGGATTCCAGCGCGGCCAGCTCAAAAAGCCCATGCGGGCGATAAAGGGTAATTGAAACAGTAACTGCAGTAAACCCGCCAGAAAGACCCCAATCGCCAGCCCCATTACCGGTTCATCCATCATTGGAACTATCCAGTAAGTCGCCGAAATTAAAACCAGATTAAGTAATACCGGGGTAAATGCAGGCACTGCAAATTGCTGATATGTATTTAAAATACCACCAGCAAAAGCCACCAGAGAAATAAATAAGATATAAGGGAAGGTGATCCGCAGCAGATCCACGGTTAAATCATATTGAGACTGATTTTGCTGATCCAGATAACCCGGCGCAAAAATCATAATAATAATGGGCGCAGCTATCACTCCGATCAGAGTAATAACAAAAAGCCAGCCTCCCAGAGTGCCGAAGACATGCTGAATCAGATCTTTAACCGCCTCTTTATCCCTGGTTTCTTTGTATTCACCCAGAGTGGGTACAAAAGCCTGATTAAATGCCCCCTCAGCAAATAGGCGACGCATAAAATTGGGGATTTTAAAGGCAATAAGAAAGGCATCCATTCCGGCAGACGCAGCAAATTCACGGGCAAAGACCACATCCCGGATAAAGCCCAGTATCCGGGAAAGCAGTGTCATGGCACTGACAATCAGGGTGGATTTAAACAATTTAAGGTTGATCCTATTTTTACTGTTAGAAGATAAAAAACATGAACAATCACCCGAGGTAGAGACGTTGCATGCAACGTCTCTACAGCCAGATACCCAAAAATGTAATGCAAAAAAAAGCCGGACTCATCGAGACCGGCTTTTTATATCATTTAGCCTTTAAGACTTCACAACTTGAAGTTAAGAGCGCAAAAAGCTTAGCCAAGTGCTTTAACTTTTGAAGTCAGACGACTCTTATGACGAGCAGCCTTGTTTTTATGAATAAGACCTTTGCTCACCATGGCATCAATCACCGGTATTGCGGATTTTAATGCACTTGCTGCAGACTCTTTGTCGCCTGCATCAATTGCATAAGTTGCACTCTTAAGTATAGTACGAAACTCAGAACGTTTAGCAACGTTTCTGGTACGACGTTTAACTGCCTGACGTGCGCGTTTTTTAGCTTGTGGTGAGTTTGCCAATGGTCTTACTCCTGAAATTCTGTGTTAATCTTAAGGCTAATTTTGAAAGCAGGCGATTATCCGATATTATGAGCAAAAAATCAAGTTTTTATTATTTTTTCAGCGGAATTTTTATAAAGAAAAAGGCCTTATATGACAATCAGATTATCACGGTGTATCAATTCAGGTTCATCCACATAGCCAAGAATATCTGCAATCTTACTGGTTGCATGACCTTTTATTTTATCCGCTTCATCACTACTGTAATTGATCAGCCCACGGGCAATCTCCTGCCCATTTTCATCAACACAGACAACCATATCTCCCCGGGTAAACTGGCCGATGACATCTTTAACACCGACGGCCAGCAAACTGGAACCATTACTTTTTAAAACCCTTGCTGCGCCGATATCCAGTACCAGCTCACCTTTCATTTGTAAATGCCCTGCCAGCCATTGCTTTCTTGCCAGCAGAGGAGCCTGATTGGCCAGTAATAGCGTCCCTATCGATTCGCCCTGATGGATTCTGCTCAGAACATTATCTTCCCTGCCTGAAGCGATAATCGTTGCTGCACCGGAACGAGCCGCCAGACGAGCCGCTCTGAGCTTGGTCGCCATACCACCGCGCCCCAGTGTGCCTTTGCTGTCGCCGGCCATATCATCCAGTTCAGGTGACAAGGCATCAACCTCTGTTAATAATTCTGCCTGTGGATTATGTCTTGGATCACTATCAAACATGCCCTGCTGATCAGTTAGAATCACCAGTAAATCGGCATCAATCAGATTTGCCACCAGTGCTGCCAGAGTATCATTATCACCAAAGCGAATTTCATCAGTGACCACGGTATCATTTTCATTGACAACCGGCACAATACCCAGAGTGATCAGTTTCAGCAAAACTGAGCGGGCATTTAAATAGCGGGAACGATTGGACAGATCATCATGGGTCAGCAAGATCTGTGCAGTATGCAGGTTATGTTGCTTGAATTGAGATTCATAGGCCTGAACCAGCCCCATCTGACCAACAGCGGCAGCAGCCTGTAGTTTATAAACGGAATCAGGCCGCACAAGCCAACCCATCCGTTTCATGCCTTCAGCAACAGCACCGGAAGAAACCAGAACAATTTCAACAGACGTTTCACTGCTCGTATCCTGGGGGCTCGTATCCTGGGGGCCCGTATCCTGGGAACGAGAGCCCTGAGAGTCCATCAAGGCAGCAATCTGTTTTACCCACAAAGCCATGGCATCATAATCCAGCCCGCTGCCCTCATTGGTTAATAGCGCACTGCCGATTTTTACTACCCAGCGGCGGGTTTTAACCAAATGTTCTCGCGCCATTATCTTCATGAAAAGTTCTCATTTAATAATTTTACCGGTGACCACATCATATGTGCCGCTGGTAATTTGTTCATAATCTTGTTCAATATCATTCTTATCTGAGCGGCCTTTAAAGCCAACCTGGGCTTCCAGGTGATCCATAATGGCAAAACAAAGTTCTCGAGTACCCTGTTTATTCATCGCTGAAATCTGAAAAACAGGATCTTGCCAATCCAGCTCCTGAACAATCGCCTGACATTTTTCTTCACGTTCGTCATCATTCAGCAAATCAGTTTTATTGATCACTAACCAGCGTTCTTTATCCAGCAGCTTATCAAGTTTTTCATTATCCTGGTCAGTGCTGAATTTTTCCAGTTCATGCTCAATAGCTTTGAAACTATCAACCGGATCACTGCCGTCGTAAGGCGTGACATCAACAAAATGGAGTAATAAACCTGTGCGGGCAACATGTTTTAAAAAACGAATACCCAGGCCGGCACCTTCCGCAGCACCTTCAATCACACCGGGAATGTCAGCAATCACAAAACTGCGATGAGGCACCACACTGACCACACCCAGATTGGGGATCAGGGTGGTAAAAGGATAATTTGCCACTTTGGGCTTAGCTTCAGAAACAGCACGAATAAAGGTTGATTTTCCTGCATTAGGCATGCCTAACAAGCCCACATCTGCCAGCACCTTCAATTCCAGTTTTAATTCCCGGCGTTCTGCCGGTGTGCCCAGAGTACTTTGTCTTGGCGCCCGGTTAACACTGCTTTTAAAGCGGGTATTGCCCAGCCCATGGAAACCGCCACGGGCAACCAGCAGCGCCTGTCCGGCTTCTGTTAAGTCGCCCAGAATTTCATTTGTGTCTAAATCAATAATACTGGTGCCGACAGGCACATCAACATAGAGGTCATCACCACCTCGACCGGTTTTATCCTTGCCCTGACCTGCCTGACCATTTTTTGCTTTATAAAAACGGGTCATACGAAAGTCAGCCAGAGTGTTTAAGCCGTCACTGGCTCTGAGGTAAACTGAACCGCCATCACCACCGTCACCACCATCGGGTCCGCCAAAGGGGATGTATTTCTCACGACGAAAGCTGACAATACCTCTGCCGCCCTGACCTGATTCTACTTTTATGCTCGTTTCATCAACGAATTTCATTTTTCAGCCCTGATTTATCCCGGTTGCAGCCAGATTATAGTTAGTTAGCTTGTAGTCAGATTGTAGTTAAAAGCTGTTCGAGAATAGAAAGCAAAAAGGCCCCACCAGAAACTGGTAGAGCCTTTTAGGGATTGTTGGAAATTTATTTCCTTAAAATCCCTTATCCTAGCGATTCTGTTAGTTCATGCAAATTTTAGAATCCAGTCATACAAAACCAGAGCCTAAAAACTGTCTAACAGATTTTATTCTGCAATGACGCTAACAAATTGACGGCTTTTAGGGCCTTTTGTTTCAAAAAGAACACGCCCGCCAGTCTTGGCAAATAAAGTATCATCTTTACCAATACCAACATTTAAACCTGGATGAACTTTCGTACCACGCTGGCGGATAAGAATATTACCACCGAGAACCATTTCACCACCGAATTTTTTTACACCCAGACGTTTCGATACCGAATCACGTCCGTTTCTGGTACTACCACCCGCTTTCTTGTGAGCCATTTTGCTACCCTTACTTTAACTTTTACAGCAAATTTTCTTTTGCTGAACTCATTTTTCCCAAATTTTTCGCCCAAACCCTCTTTGACTAAAGAGGATTAAGCAGAAATCTTTTCGATTTTAAGTTCAGTATAAGACTGACGATGCCCCATCTGTTTGCGATGATGCTTCCGGCGTCTGAACTTAACGATCATTACTTTCTTAGCACGACCATGAGAAGCAACTGTTGCGGTTACTTTACCGCCGTCAATAAAAGGCGCGCCCACTTTAATGTCGTCACCATCAGCAACCATTAAAACTTCATTCAGATCAATGCTGGCGCCTTCTTCTGCGTTCAACTTTTCAACTTTAAGCGTCTGACCTTCGCTTACTTTATACTGCTTACCGCCAGTTTTAATTACCGCGTACATACGTTTACTCCAAACATACCAAAGTAAATAATAAAGATTTTTGTTTTTACCCATTAACTACTATTTTTTAAGCAGCACTGCAAACAAAAACCATGAATCCAAGACGATCAATTTTAGCGTGTTTTTATAATCCGTGTCAAACTCTATCCAACTTTATTTATTATATAAATAAAATGAGTGTTTTTTCATCATGAAATGCTTGACACAATCATGCTGGGTACATACGATCCCATGGTTGTATCACTCATACTGGGTTTGCCGCTGAACTTAAACATAAGAAATCTTATAAATTAAGGCAGGCTGTTAAACTTTTGTAACCACTCAGCGTGTTTAGATTTTGCCTCAGAACAAGGCGTTTTTGTTCGAAAAATGTGAGCGTATACGAATACGTGACCATTTTGAGAACAAAAACAACGCCCTCTTATAAAATAAAGAGGGGGTAAAAGATGAATACGCTGAGTAGTTACAACTTTTTAATCGTAATTTAATATTAACTTTCGACACAGATGACCATTGAAGACGTTTTCACATTAATTAAAGGCGATATGGAACAGGTCAACAACCTGATTCAAACCAGTCTTTATTCTGAAGTTGTGCTAATCAACCAGATCAGTCAATATATTATTAATAGCGGCGGCAAGCGTCTGCGTCCTATTCTGGTGCTGCTCAGTGCCAATGCCTTTTCCAGCGATTCTTCTGAGACCAGCAAAAAGAGCGGCCACGACATTAGCCTGGCAGCGGTCATTGAGTTTATACATACTGCGACTCTTCTGCATGATGATGTGGTCGATGAATCTGAGCTGCGACGGGGCAAAGACACCGCCAACGAACTATTCGGCAATGCTGCCAGCGTGCTGGTAGGCGACTTTCTCTATTCCAGAGCCTTTGAAATGATGGTTGGTGTCGGCAGTATGAAAGTCATGGAAATTCTTTCCCACTCCACCAACACCATTGCTGAAGGTGAAGTCTTACAATTGCTCAATTGTAATGATGCTTCAACCACAGAAGCACGTTATCTTGAAGTGATTCATTTTAAAACGGCAAAGCTGTTTGAATCCGCATCACAACTCGGTGCAGTTGTTATGGGGCAGAATGAAGTGATAGAGCAGGCTATGGCAAACTACGGCATGCATCTTGGCACTGCATTCCAGCTAATTGATGATGTCCTGGATTATAGTGCCAGCAGTGAAGACATGGGAAAAAATGTCGGAGATGATCTGGCCGAAGGTAAACCAACCCTGCCGCTGATCTATGCCATGCTGCATGGCACACGGGAGCAGGCAGCATTAATTCGACAAGCCATTGAACAGGGCGGCCTGGATCAAATCGAAGCAATTAGCCAGGCTATCGAAACAAGCGGCGCACTTGACTACACCCGAGAAATTGCTAAAAAAGAAGCCGAACTGGCCATTGCACAACTGGAAAAAATCCCGGATTCAGACTACAAACAAGCCATGATAACCCTGGCGCATTTTTCTGTTGATAGAAAGTATTAAAGAAGTTGTAAGTTGGTATGTTTGTATGTTTGTAAGTCATAGCAACATAAAAACATACCAACTTACCAACTTCTTTTATAACCCATTCCTACTGAGACTGAATCGGCAAAACGCAATGCATGGGGTTTGTCTATCTCGACTGATGCTTCTAATACCTTATCTTCCGTGGCAATCAAAGCAATAATATCACCCGCCATTTTTTCTAACAAATCAAAGGATCGCTCTTCAACCAGAGCAATAATTTTTTTGGTCAGCACTTTATAATTGCAGGCATCATCAACCGAATCACTTGCTATTGCATGTGTCGCGTCATAGTGCAGAATAATATTCACAATGACATCCTGTTTTTTGGTTTTTTCTTCTTCATTAAAACCAATAAACGTTCTCAAACGTAAATTTTTTATGTGAATTGTGGCCATATTGCCAGCCATAGCAGGAGACATCAGGAGCTTTTCCCTAGCGTATTAAGTGTAAAAATTCAGAACGTGTCGCATAACCTTCACGAAAGGCCCCTAGCATCATTGAAGTGGTCATCATGGAATTTTGTTTTTCAACCCCGCGCATCATCATACATAAATGTTTCGCTTCCAGTACAACACCAACGCCTTTGGCCCCTGTGACCTGCATAATGGTTTCTGCAATCTGCTTGGTCATATTCTCCTGGATCTGCAGACGGCGGGCATACATATCGACAATACGAGCAATCTTGGACAAGCCAATCACTTTCCCCTGCGGCAGATAAGCAACATGGCATTTACCAATAAAGGGCAATAGATGATGTTCACATAAGGAATAAACTTCAATATCTCTGACCAGAACCATTTCATCATTATCAGAATCAAAAATTGCGCCATTCACCACTTCATCAAGGTTCTGAGTATAGCCCCGGGTCAAAAACCGGAAGGCTTTAGCTGCTCGTTCCGGAGTATCTTTTAAGCCATCTCTTTGCAGGTCTTCGCCGACTGCCGAGATGATACTGGCAAAATTGTCTTTCATGTTTTCTCAACTTT
>DAOVUK010000252.1 GCA_030632625.1 Gammaproteobacteria bacterium | reverse complement strand
TTCCCAGGTCTGGAAAAAAGGACCCCAGTCAATTCTTTCTTTTAACTCAGCCAGAGGAAAATCCAGGAATGTCTTGCTGCCTATAAAGTCTGGTTTGGTGGGTTGAGAGCTCTCAGTTGCCCAATCAACAGGGAGTTTGTTCTTACGAGCCTGAGCGATGGTGATCTGGTTTGTTTTATTTGCTTTTTTTGCCCGGGCATCACGAATGGCCTGATACTCTTCAGTGACGGATTTTACAAAGTTATCTCTTAATTTTTCAGACAATAAGCTCTGACTCACGCCCACAGCACGAGAGGCATCAGCCACATGAACCACAGGATATTCATATTCCGGCTCGATTTTGACTGCTGTGTGGATACTGGAGGTTGTGGCACCACCAAGCATAATCGGGGTGGTGAAGTTCTGGCGCTGCATTTCTTTAGCAATATGCACCATTTCATCCAGTGAAGGAGTGATCAGACCGGATAAACCGATAATGTCACAATTTTCTTCTCTGGCTTTTTTGAGAATGTCTTCAGCAGGCACCATAACGCCCATATCAATCACTTCAAAATTATTGCACTGCAGTACAACGCCAACGATATTCTTACCAATATCATGTACATCACCCTTAACCGTTGCCATTAAAATCTTGCCGTTATGACTGATGACAGATTTACCGTTTTTTGCTGCCTCTGCTTTTTGAGCATCGATATAAGGCATTAGCCAGGCAACGGCTTTTTTCATAACCCGGGCTGATTTGACCACCTGAGGTAAAAACATTTTTCCACTGCCGAATAAATCGCCGACGGTATTCATTCCGTCCATTAACGGGCCTTCAATGACCTCAATCGGTTCAGCAAATGCCAGACGAGCTTCTTCAGTATCCTCATCAATATAATCGGTAATACCTTTGACCAGTGCATGACTGAGTCGTGCGGCCACATCCAGTTCACG
Source organism: Gammaproteobacteria bacterium (assembly GCA_030632625.1). GTDB lineage: Bacteria > Pseudomonadota > Gammaproteobacteria > GRL18 > GRL18 > GRL18. The sequence continues at coordinate 4,684 of DAOVUK010000252.1, read as the reverse complement.
CCAGCTGAGGTCAACCACACGACCTTTACCGCCAATGGCATCGCCACGATAGTTTTCAGCTACTTCTAACAGAGCGTCTGTTGCATCGGGGCTTCTATTGAGTACCACATCTTCTACTTTGTCCCGCAGATCTTTGGGAATGTCATCATAAATGGCCAGCTGTCCGGCATTAACAATGCCCATATCCATACCTGCCTGAATGGCATGATATAGAAAGACTGCATGAATGGCTTCACGAACAGGGTTGTTGCCTCGAAAAGAAAAAGACACATTGGATACACCACCGGAGACTTTGGCATAGGGCAGTGTTTGTTTAATGACGCGGGTGGCTTCAATAAAATCCACACCATAATTATTATGTTCATCAATACCGGTTGCCACAGCAAAAATATTGGGGTCAAAAATAATATCTTCGGGGGGAAAACCCACCTGTTCTGTTAAAATATTGTATGAACGGGTACAGATATCAATTTTTCTTTGTTGAGTATCAGCCTGTCCATCTTCATCAAAAGCCATGACGATGGCTGCCGCACCATAGCGACGGATCAGTTTAGCGTGGTGAATAAACAGTGCTTCACCTTCTTTAAGACTGATAGAATTAACAATGCCTTTACCCTGGATACATTTTAGTCCCGCTTCAATGACTGTCCATTTAGAGGAATCCACCATAATGGGCACTTTTGCAATTTCAGGTTCTGCGGCGATAAGATTCAAAAAGCGAGTCATGGCTGCTTCGCCATCGAGCATGGCTTCATCCATATTGATATCGATGATCTGAGCACCGCTTTCAACCTGCTGTTGTGCCACGGAAATAGCTTCTTCGTAATTTTCTTCTTTGATCAGGCGTAAAAAACGGGCTGAACCGGTGACATTGGTACGCTCACCGACGTTAATAAACAATGAATCATCATTGATGTTAAAGGGTTCCTGCCCGGAAAGACGACACTGCTTGTCGCTCTGGGGAATAATTCGTGCCGGATGTTTCTCAATGGCCGCTTTTATCGCGCGAATAGTATCCGGTGAAGTGCCACAACAGCCGCCAATAATATTGATAAAACCTGATGCTGCCCATTCTTCAAGCTGCTCAGCCATTTGCTCCGGGGATTCATCATAACCACCCAGCTCATTAGGCAGGCCGGCATTGGGGTGTGCAGAAACTGCACAGCTGGAAATTCTGGCGAGTTCTTCTACATAGGCACGTAAATCTCCAGCACCCAGAGCACAGTTCAAACCAATGGATATAGGATCGGCATGTGTTAAAGCATTGTAAAATGCTTCAGTTGTCTGGCCGGAAAGGGTTCGACCTGATTTGTCTGTAATCGTACCTGAGATCATGATGGGGTATTCAATATTATGATCATCAAAATATTTTTTTACAGCAAAAACAGCAGCTTTGGCATTAAGAGTATCGAAAATGGTTTCGATAAGCAATATGTCTGAGCCACCTTCCAACAGACCACGGGTGGCATCATAATAGGCAGCCACTAATTGATCAAAGCTGACATTACGAAAGCCGGGGTCGTTGACATCTGGTGATATACTGGCAGTACGATTTGTGGGCCCCAGAACACCGGCAACAAAACGGGGTATGCCGTCTTTTTCCTGGGCTTCATCGGCCGCTTCACGGGCAATCTGAGCAGAGGCGACATTTAATTCATAGGCCAGCTGTTCCATTTTGTAGTCAGCCATAGCAATGGTGGTTGAGCTGAATGTATTGGTTTCAATAATATCAGCACCCGCTTCAAGATACTGGCTGTGAATTGATTTAATGATGTGCGGCTGAGTGATGGATAGCAGGTCGTTATTGCCTTTAAGATCAGATGCCCAGTCTTTGAAACGTTCACCTCGAAAGTCTGATTCACCCAGCTCATACTGCTGAATCATTGTACCCATGGCACCGTCTAAAAAGAGAATACGCTCTTTAAGCTGAGATTCCAGCTGTGTAAACCGTTGACTGCGCTTCTGTACTGCATTTGCTGAGGAGCTGTTCGATGTCGTTTGAGGCATTGTGTTAGACCAATTATCCAGACTAAAAAAAGGAACATTTTAGCAGGAATTAAAGGTCTTGTAGATTAATTTAACAATATTCATACCTCTTATTGTTTATCTCAATAGGAGGTATGAATAAAGTTAATGGAAGTGCGGGAGTATCTGCTTGAGAAGATCCTCTAAGATACTGGGATCAGGCAGTGAGGCAAATATAAAAAATAACCAGATAGGGGCAAAAATAAGGGAATAGAGACGCAGCATCCAGTTTGATTGTGCCAGCCACCATTCTGACATTTCATGCAGGCTCTCTTCTGAAAAAAACGGCATGGTCATGGCCAGAAAAATCACTGCAATGCCCAGAAATAGCATCATATTAGGAAAGCCGGTAAAAGGAGCGGCTGCAATAATAATAAATCCCATCAGCATACGCACGATAATGACAGCATTAATCCAACGGGGAGCGAAGAAAAAATGCAATACTTTCTTCATGGTTGAAGTAAAGAAAAAAAGCATCACAGCGCTGAGAAATAAAATACTGGCAATCGATGTAATTGTATAAGCCACTGCGCCCCCAAATATGCTCTAGAATATGTGTTTAATTATAGCCTTTTAAGAATTGCTGGCAATCGGTTTAATTGATCTATCTCTATGAAAGGGGGATTAAGTTCCTCTGGCCAGGGTAAATTATTACGATTCAGCCAGATAGCACGGATTCCGGATTGTTGCGCTCCTTGTATATCGCTTATTGGATCATCGCCAATATGAATCAGTTCGGATGGCATTAATTGCTGCTTATCCAATAATGAATTAAAGACTATAGGATGCGGTTTTTGTTGTCCTGCATCGGCAGCTGACCAGGAAAATTCAAATAAATGGCCCAGACCAATCCGGTAAATATCGGCATTACCATTGCTTACTGCGCCCAGTCGATAGTTTTGTTTCAGGGTTTTTAGAGCAGGTATCACATCATCATAGAGACTGACCTTATTGCGCTCATCAATGTAAAATTTAAAGGCTGCTTGAATAAATTGCTTTTCCTGCTGCGGGGAATAGCCCATTTCCTGCGATAACTGAGAAAAAGATTTTTTTCGTAAAGTGGTTATATCATGGGCAATGTGCTGGTGTTGTTTGGCCAGCTGTATGCGTTTATTGCGTAGTTGTTTAATAGTATATTGGCTGGGGATACCAGGGTGATGCCTGGAAAACCATTGGTGCAGTCGTTCTTCTGTACGCAAGATTGTGATCATGCAGGGCCAGAGAGTATCATCCAGATCAAAAGTCAGTAATTTGATTGCCATTTAATAGATAATAGAGGGAACTTTTGCTTAAAGAAAGTGCTTATAGAAAGAACTTAAAAGAATAATGGCGGAACGGACGGGACTCGAACCCGCGACCCCCTGCGTGACAGGCAGGTATTCTAACCAGCTGAACTACCGCTCCGAAGTGGTGCGTATTATATGCTACTGAAAAAAAAATACCAGTCTTTTTTTGGAAATTTTAAAACTTTTTTTAACGGGCGTTATGCTAAATAATTTTATGCAAAAGCACTTTTCATTATTTTAGTCCAGGTGTTATTCTAAAAAGTATAATTTGTATATCAGAGGTAAGCATCATGACAGACATTGCCGTTTCCCAGCTTTGGATTTATCCAATAAAATCAATGACAGGTATTTCACTGGATAGTGTCCAATTGGAAAAAAGAGGTTTTCAATATGATCGTCGCTGGATGCTGGTGGATAAAGATAAGCGTTTTATTACTCAGCGCCAATATCCGCGAATGACTTTAATAGAACCTTCTTTTGAGTCAGATGTTATGGATTTTGGTTTGTCTGTCAGAGCACCTGATATGCCGGTGCTGATCATTCCATATCCAGATCCTCAGATAGAGTTATATGATGAGGTGCAAGTCACCTGCTGGGATGATCAAGTGACAGCACACCATATTAATACAGCGATTGATAATTGGTTCAGTGAGTTTCTTGATGTTGATTGTCAATTGGTTTATATGCCGGACAGCACTTTACGTGCGGTTGATCCGGACTATGCAAGAAGTGCTCAGGGTAATGATATTGCCAGTTTTTCTGATGGTTTCCCCAATCTGGTGATCAGTGAAGCCTCGCTGCATGATTTGAACAGCCGTCTTGATATTGAGTTAACTATGAATCGCTTTCGCCCCAATATTGTTCTCTCAGGTTGTGAGCCCTATGCAGAAGACCGTCTTGGACATTTTAAAATTAATCAGATTGATTTTTATGCTGTTAAGCCCTGTTCACGCTGTGTGATCACCACCATAAACCCTCAAACGGGTGAAAAAGAAAGTAAACAACCTTTGCGGACACTGTCTCAATTTCGGAAGAAAAACAACAAAGTTTTTTTTGGTCAGAATTTATTACATAAATTAACTTATGTCAGTGATAATCGGCTCAATATCGGTGATAAACTGGAAATTATTGAACCATCAGAAGCCCTGATTTTTGATTAATCGGCTATGAAATGTTTTATTCACAAGTTCTGTGGATAAACTTTGGGTAAGGTGCTGAAAGTGTGTTGACAAGTTATCTATAAAACAGGCAATTGGTCTTCTTATTTAATCTTGAATTTGCGAAATATACGCAAGTTGGCTAAGATGCCGGAGCAAACAAACTATTCGGGAAACTGTATTTACTGTAGAGACCCTGCATAAGAGACGTTGCAT
>DAOVUK010000065.1 GCA_030632625.1 Gammaproteobacteria bacterium | reverse complement strand
GCACCTTTTTCAAAATCAGCAGCATCATTATAAAGATTGGTGCCAATCTGAATACAAAGTGCAGAAACTAAGATTATACAAAAAGTCAGCAGTGAAAACATACCATGTGCCTGCCATGCTAGTGCAGAACCTAAAAAAACAGGTGTCACTGATATAGACAGGGTTTTTGGACGAATGGCCAGCCACCAGATGGATAAACGATTCAATTTATTTTTTCCACGGCCCTAAGGCCTGCGTTTGTAACGACTGAAATCAGGCGGACGTTTTTCAATAAAGGCATTGCGGCCTTCCTGACCTTCTTCGGTCATATAAAATAAAGCGGTGGTATTGCCTGCTAATTCCTGAATGCCTGCCAGTCCGTCTGTGTCAGCATTAAATGCTGATTTTAGTATCCGCAGAGCAGTAGGGGAGTGCTGCAGCATTTCCTGACACCAGGAAATAGTTTCTGCTTCCAGTTGTTCTAATGGTACCACAGTATTAACCAGACCCATATCCAGGGCTTGCCGGGCATCATACTGACGACACAGATACCAGATTTCTTTCGCTTTTTTCATGCCGATGGTGCGAGCCATAATTCCAGCACCTAAGCCGGCATCAAAGCTACCTACTTTGGGGCCTGTCTGACCAAAACGGGCATTTTCTGCAGCAATGGTTAAATCGCAGATCAGGTGTAACACATGACCACCGCCTATTGCATAACCGGCAACCATGGCAACCACAGGCTTAGGCAGCGTTCTTATCTGACGCTGTAATTCAAGCACATTGAGGTGGTTGAGGCCCTGAGTATCTTTATAACCGCCATCTTCCCCGCGCACTTTTTGATCACCTCCGGAACAAAAGGCCAGTTCACCCGCTCCGGTAAAAATGATGATGCCGATAGCGGCATCATAATGAGCATGGTGAAAAGCCTCTATCAACTCGGCAACTGTTTCGGGTCGAAAAGCATTACGAACTTCTGGCCGGTTAATGGTAATTTTGGCAATACCAGCTCGCTCATCGCTACCATGATGGTAAAGTATATCGGTAAAATCGTATTGGTTTACAGTGTTCCAGGTCATAATTGCTCAGAATAGGTAGTCAGAATAATCACTATACATTTTGTTAAATTTTCTTATGGCATTTTACACTAGTTTGCTGCTCGATAATAACTTCTACGATCTGAATACCAGATTGAGAAATAACCGCTGGCAGTTTTGTTTCGAGTTCCTGGTGATTTTCTATCCGCTGATAATTTAAGCCATAAAGTTCGGCACTGTGTTGAAAATCCAGATTGGTTTCAGTTTTCCAGAGCTTATCAAAGTCATCCAGTTGATTTTGCGGCAGATAATTGAAAATACCGCCGCCGTTATTATTGATGACTATAATCGCTGCACTATAGCCAAGCTCATTTAATTGTTTGCCGATCAGCAGGCCATTCATATCATGATAGAAACTTAAATCACCCAGCAGAGCAACGCCATAGCTTTTATTTATTTGAGTTTGCTTGCCAAGAAGCCCAAAAAAAGTGGACAGATTGCCATCAATACCGCTGGTGCCCCGGTTGCAGTGAAAGGACAGTTTTTTGCCATGAGCAGCAGCACGGGTGACAAATGTGTCAAAGTCTCGTATGGCCATAGAATTACCGCTGTACAGCAAACTATTTTCTGGAATTATATCGAGCAGGGTATTAATGACATGGCCTTCAAACAAAGCAGTACACTTATCGAGCGTTTCATGGATGATATCTTCAGAACGTTGCTCAGACTTCTGCCAGTCATGCAGCCATTTTTTTGTGCCGGCTTTTACTGAGGTCTTTAATAATTGTTGACACAGCCTGTCAGGCGAAGTGTGCAGCAGAGTATTGGCCTTATGAATGGGATCCAGACTATCACCATAGGAGCTGACAAGAATGCTATGGCTGTCCAGTTGCTGCAGGTAGTTGAGAAGGTTTTTTGACACTGGAAACTGTCCAAATCGCAGGATCCAGTCCGGGGTAAATTTTTTATTGTTATCACGGTATTGTTTGAGAAAATGATCATAATTATAAATAAAATGTGCCGCAGGTAAAGCCGAGTGTCTAAGAGTGGATAAGGGATCGACAAGTACAGGACAATTTAGTTTTTCTGCTAATTTAGATAATATTTTTTCAAATCCATGCTTTTCCTGATAAGTCAATCGACCGCAGATGATCAATCCATTTCCACTATTGACTATTTGTGTTAACAAATCCAGACTTTTTTTTGAAAGATGAGAAGAGGAAATAGATGAGCTGGAAATATTTGACTGGATAATCGGGGTGGCAGATTCTATGCTCCGCTGACTGAGTCGGTTAATAAAATGATTGAGTTCATCTGCGGTAAATCGTCGGGGCAGTAAAGGCTCTCTGAATGGAATGTTTAAATGTACCGGCCCGGGTTTCCGATAAAGAGTTTTGCCATAAGCCTGTGTGGTGATTCTTTTTAGATAATTACTTTTAAGTAATGTTTCATCAGCATGTTCAAGGGCGATAAACTGCCGCACATGAGAGCCGAATAAAAAGTTTTGATCAATGGTTTGATTGGCACCGCAATTTTGCAGCTCAGCAGGTCTGTCGGCAGACAATAACAGCAGCGGAGTATAAGAATGACTGGCTTCAACCACTGCTGGAAACCAGTTGGCAACCGCACTGCCTGAAGTACAAATCAAAATTGCGGGTTGCTGCTCCTGCTGTGCCAGGCCCAGGGCAAAAAAACCGGCACTGCGCTCATCAATCTGAACCCAGGTGGTAATATCCGGGTGTCTTTCACAGGCCAGAGCCAGCGGTGTGGAGCGTGACCCCGGAGAGATCACCGCCTGTGTGACACCCTGCAGGGCAAAATAATGAATCAGACCAAATGCCCATTGATAATTAATGGCACCGGTAGAATTTTTAGTTTGAGAATGGGCTGGCTTCATAATGGTCTAAATAAGCAGTGATAAGCAGTGAATAGTCATAGCATTTCCAGAATGGTTTGCATTTTCAGCTCAGTTTCCTGCCATTCAGCATCAGGGGTCGATTCTGCAACCAAACCCGCACCGGCAAATAAATCCAGCTGGCTCTTCTTCTGATTGCTGCCGGATTGAGAGCCTTCAGCTAGTGAGGAGCCTTCAGCCAGTGAGGAGCCTTCAGCAGAGCCTTTAGCTTGTAGAGAGCAAGAGCCATCAGCAGAGCCTTTAGCCTGTAGAGAGCAAGAGCCTTCAGCCGGCAAAGAGCCTTCAGCCGGCAAAGAGCCATCAGCGGGTAAAGCGTTCTGAATCAGCGCACAGCGCAGCATCACAGACAGATCACCATTATTATTGCCGTCCAGCCAGCCAAATGCACCGGTATACCAGCCGCGATGATAATTTTCGTTTTCCAGCAGCCACTGTCTGGCCTGTCGGGCAGGCAGACCGGCAACGGCCGGGGTTGGATGCAGTGCCTCAATGGCATCAAATAGATCATAATCAGCCATTAATTTACCCTGAATCGGAGTCTCCAGATGGTATAAGTTATGTAGTTTCATTAAAAAAGGTGACACCGGCATTTTCAATGTGTGGCATAGTGGATCAAGGTTCTGATAAATTGTCTGAGAAATAAAATGATGCTCTTTCAATAATTTTTTACTTTCATATAGTTCCGCATCTGATTGATTTGTCTGCTGTTTAAGGAAAAATGGTAATGGTGCGGAATACTTGTTTGAGGAAAAGTCTGATGAATTGCTTGTTTGCTGATCGGGGCGAAAAATTGTCCCGCCGAGTGCATTACTTTGAATATCAGGATGTTGTAATGTCACCAGCTTTTCGGGTGATGCGGAAATAACCGTTTTTGCTGATGTTTCACATGAGCTGCGATAGCATAAAATGGTACAGCTGGGATAATGCTTTATCAGCCTTCGGATCAGATGAGGGACAGAAATTTGACTGGCTGTTGGTAACGATTGCTGGCGGCTGGTGACCAGTTTGTCAAAGCGGCCTGAGTGGATCTGAGTAATGGCTTTTTCTGCCAGTGTTTGCCAGGTTGTTTTCCTTGAACCTGATTGTTGGTCGACTGCTGCTGAGAAATCAGCCTGTTTAGCAGATTGCTCATGAACTTCAGTTTGTTTTTTTGAATGATAAAAAAATTGCTTTAATAATTCTTCTATTGTGGTGAAAGTGGCGTCATAGCCGGTCCGATCAAGCTTTATATTTACCAGTACTGTCTGGCATGAATGACTTTCCTTTATCAGGACAATAGGAATGGTCAGTAAGGTGTTTGGAAAATGCGCCCATTTATTTTTCATCGGATCATTCTCATCAAAGGCAAAGGCTAAAAAAGCAATAGGAGAATTTGTATTTTTAGTGTGATACCACTGGTTCAGTATATTGGAAAACGCCGTTTTAACTGAGTTAAACCGATTGTTACCCTGTTTTGTTATTGTTAAAAGTGAGCCTAAGCCAAGCATTGTGAAGCCGGAGTCCGGTTTGGACAGGAAAAAACTGCCATCAATATCCACAGGTATTAATGCTGCCGGCGGTTCTAAGGGCACTTCCAGAGTAATATAATGACAGGCTGATTTTTCCTGCTGGATGCTATCTTCAAGAAGCACTAACTGAGTTTTTAGTGAATTGATTAATGAATCAGTCATTTATTACCACTTTGTATTATAATCATCTTATTATAATGCTCTGCGCCTGAAGTAATTTTAGATTCCTGGAAATTTTCAGTATAACTCAATTTAAAATTTGAAGGTCTTATTTTGGATCAAATATAGGGGTATATGTGGCCTTATTTTTCTTAAATATGCTTGTATTTTATACAATTTTAATAAATTTTTCTCAAAAAATAAGCTTTTTGATATAGATCAATGTTTTTAAATCCTGTTGGTTCTATATTCACACGAACAATAATTGTGTCATATGACACACTTTGTGTTTTATATGACTTAAAATGTGTTATTCTACGGAATGTGACTTTCTTCTATGATAAGAAGAATTTAAAAAAGTTTAATAAAAAAGGGTGCAAAATATGAAAATAGTAAGCAAGAGCGTTGTCTCATTGCTAGCTGGTGTCAGTATTGCCATGGGAGCAGTGACTACTGCTTCTGCCACATCATCTTTAGAAGATGTGATGAAGGCCAGAGGACTGACTCAGAAGGATTTGCTGGCAGCAGCAAAGACTTATACTCCGACTGGTGGACGTGATGAGTATATCGCAGTCAGTTCAGGTGGTCAGAGTGGACACCTCATGATCTACGGCATTCCGTCTATGCGTATTTTGAAATATGTTGCTGTTTTCACACCTGAACCCTGGCAGGGTTATGGTTTTGATGATGAATCAAAAAAAGTTCTTGCCGGCGGCCAGATTCACCCTACTGAAATAACCTATGGTGATACTCACCATCCGGCATTTTCAGAGACCAATGGTGAATACGATGGTAAGTATGTATTCATTAATGATAAAGCTAATCCACGTATCGCTGTAATGGATTTGCACGATTTTGAAACCAAGCAGATCGTGACCAACCCTATTTTTAAATCATCTCATGGTGGTGCTTTTGTATCTGAAAACACTGAATATGTCATTGAAGCAGTACAATATCCTGCACCTTTTGAAAATAAATATGTACCTTTGGAAGATTTTAATGAGAAATACCGTGGTGGTATGACTTATTGGAAGTTTGATCGTAAAAAAGGCCGTTTGGATCCTTCGCAGTCTTTTTCGGTAGAAGCACCTCCTTATAGTCAGGATTTATCTGACTTTGGTAAGGGTCCTTCGGCAAGCTGGTCTTTTACTAACTCGTTCTGTACTGAACGTTATGTTGGTGGTATTGAAAAAGGACGTCCTCCTTATGAGGCGGGTTGTTCTGCAAAAGACACTGATTATCTTCATGTCGTGAACTGGAAGAAAGCGGCTGAACTGTTTAAAGCCGGTAAAACAACGAAAATTAATGGTCATGATGTCATAATGATGGAGACTATGATCGCGAACGATGCACTGTTCCTGATCCCTGAGCCAAAGAGTCCTCATGGTGTTGATGTTACACCCGATGGTAAATTCATTATTATCGCGGGTAAATTAGACTCTCATGCTTCTGTCTATGACTTTGCTAAAATCATGAAAGCCATTAAAGACAAAAAGTTTGAAGGCAAAGATCCCTATGGTATCCCCATTATTGGTATGAAAGATGTGCTGCACAAGCAGGTAGAACTGGGTCTTGGGCCTTTGCACAACCAGTATGATTCTAAAAAATGTATAGTTTATACTTCTTTATATGTTGATTCCATGGTCGCTAAATGGGACTACTGTAAAGGTGAAGTGCTGGATAAGATCGCCATTCACTATAACATTGGTCACTTAATGACTATGGAAGGTGATTCAGTTTCTCCGGATGGTAAATATCTGGTTGCTTTAAATAAACTGGCAATTGACCGTTTCAATCCTATTGGTCCTTTACATCCTCAAAATCACCAGTTGATTGATATCAGCGGCGATAAGATGGAATTACTGTATGACATGGCAGTACCTCTGGGTGAGCCACATTATGTTGCAGCGATTAAGGCAGACAAGCTGAAGCCTGCAGTACGTTATAAGTCTGGCTGGAACTCGCGTGAAGATAAGCGTTCTGAGTTTAAAGCTCGTGCGGGTCGTGAGAAAACTACACGTACTTGTGATGCTAATGGACAATGTACAGTTGTTGTGATGGGTACCACTATTCGTTCACACATTACTCCTGAAACCATTGAAGCTGAAGCCGGCGATATCATTGAACTGCACCTGACTAATCTGGAACGCGCACAAGATGAAACTCATGGTTTTGCTATCTATGCTCACAATGTGAACTTATCACTTGAGCCAGGCAAAACAGTCAGTGCGACTTTCAAAGTTCATAAAGAAGGTGTTTATCCTTACTACTGTACTGAATTCTGTTCAGCACTGCACCTGGAGATGGAAGGTTATCTGTTAGTCAAACCTAAGGGCTACAAAGCGAAAGCGGGTAAAGTGAAGGAAGGTCAGGCTTATACCAAGGCTGATTATGACAAGCAGGTTAAAACCAACAATGATACTCAGGCCATTATTAACTCAGTGGTTGGTTATATCACCAGTACCAATTATAAAGACTTCCCACCTGTTGTTGCTCTGGTTGAAGATGCGACTGACCAGTTAGGTCATGCAGATGGTGCTAAGAAGAAAGCTGAAGCAGCTGCTGCTAAGAGTGATTGGCAGAATGCAACGCTTTGGGCTGGTCAACATTGGCAGTATCAGGTTAAGACTGCAGACATTGGTCTGAGAGCTAAGACCTATCTGGAAGAGCACGGCGCAAAAGTCATTAAAAAATAACTTTTAAGCTGGTTTAACCTAAAGGAAGAGGGGGCGTAAAGTCCCCTCTTTTTTTGTAAAAATTATTACTATCTTACAAATCCCTTTTGTTTTATATGATGATAGTGGACTGTGTGATATAACTCACTGTGTAATTTATAGATAAAATCTACTCTATTCAGACTCCGTTAAGTTATACTAATGTACTCTGAATGTGGATGCTGACATAATCAGCCATTCAAATTAAATTTTGATAACAATTCAATTGAATCATTAAGGAAATATTATGAAAAAATTAACTCAAATTGCAGTAGCTGCTGTTTGTGCAACTGGTTTTATGTCTAGTGCAATGGCTTTAGACGGCGGTGCTTTGTATATGGATCCAACTAAAGGCGGTTGTTCTGCCTGTCATGGTAAAGATGCTAAAACGCCTATTATGCCATCTTACCCAAAACTAGCTGGACAAAATGCCGATTATGCGTATAACCAGATGATCGACATTCAAAGCGGCAAAAGAAATAATGGTATGACTGCTGCAATGAAAGGTATTACTCATCTGACGACTGATGAAGAGAAAAAAGCAATTGCTGAATGGCTTTCTAAGCAGTAACCACATTTTTGCATACTTACTTTACGTCCCAGGACGGCTCCCAGACATGGTTAAATAAATAAAAAACCATGTCTGGGGTTATAAGTATTTGTTTGATATATGAATTTATTAAATATTAGAGAGTTTTGATATTCATCAAGGTATACTGAGTTTTGATATGAAAAAATATCGTCACTTTTATTACCTTTTATTACTTAGTCAAGTACATTTTTTAAATATATTGGGGAGTTCACCTAACATGAAATTAAAATCAGCGATTAAAATGCTGGCATTTACGACAGCAATTGCAGTAAGCGGTTTAACTTTTGCATCTTCACAATCTGATGAGCATGCAAAAGCAGCGGGCTGGAATAAAGGTGGGGGTGAACAGGATGCAGCGTTACATTTAACTCCTGATTTAGAAAATGGTCTGGATGTTTATGAAGTCTGCTCTGCCTGTCATTTACCAGAAGGCTGGGGTACTAAAGAAGGTACATTCCCACAATTAGCAGGCCAGCATAAAAAAGTGATTATTAAACAGTTAGCTGATATTCGTGCACTAAATCGTGATAATCCAACCATGTATCCTTTTGCTTTACCAGAATCAATTGGTGATGAGCAGGCAATTGCTGATGTATCCGCTTATATTCAAAAGCTACTAATGAACCCTGATAACGGCAAAGGACCTGCAACTGCAGATCTGGCTAAAGGTAAAAAGCTGTACGTAGACAACTGTGTGAAATGTCATGGTGATATCGGTCAGGGTGATGAAGCAAAATTCTATCCCAGAATCTCCGGTCAGCACTATAACTATATGCTAAGACAGTTTGAATGGATTCGTGACGGCAAGCGTCGTAATGCCAACCCGGATATGGTTGATCAGATTAAAGGCTTCACTCAGCAAGATATGGTTGACGTAATTAGTTATGTTTCCAGTATCCCATTACCAGAAGGTGATGCGGCTCCTTCAAAAGACTGGCTGAATCCTGATTTTGATTAAACTGATATAGGTTAAAGAAGAAGTTTTAATTTTAAGTATCTGGTTACCACATTGAAGATTTGGTAACCAGATTTTTTATTATATTCACTATGTTATGGTGAATATAATAAAAAAGTACATAGCAAAACCTGGGGTGGGAAATGCTAACACAATAAGGATCATCTCCAATGAATGATGCAAAACGTTCCCTATTTATCACATCGCTTTCTATCGCCTCTGTGATCGTTATGATCGCAATCTATTTTAATCCTATCTGGTGGGTTGCTTTAACTGCACCCAATTATCCCGAAACAGCTTTTCCTGATGGTGTGCGCATTAACTTCCATATGAATGGTGTCTTTAATGGCTGTAGGCTTGTGGTAAAAGATGAGATTCATGAAGAAGAAGCACTGGACTGTGTCCATGAGATGGATACCATTAACCACTATGTCGGTATGTATCCTATTGCTGCTGGTGGCCCTATTGAACGTGGCTTTTCGCCTTTCTTAATTAGTCTGCTCATTTTTATGGTCATCGCTTTTGCCATTAATGATCCGAAAAAACGCATGTATTTTATGGGCGTTGTATTTGCGTTTAATGCAGCCTGGATGACAATGACTATTTATAAAACAGACGGCCTGAGTTATCAGAATGAAGGCTATCTCTATGCATTAATGAATCAACTGGATCAGGATGTTAATGATATGGCTCTTACTGCTGCTGTTAAAGCCGTAGATTCTGAGCGGGCCTTAAAACAATTAAGAGATTCATTAGCGGGCAGAGAAATTGAAAGCATGGATGATGAGGTAGAAACAAAAGAGTCTGAATCAGCTCCAGTTCACACTATTTCTCAAAAACAAGGACTTATTCTACAGCTTAGGGATACCTATGATAATGATATTGCCAATGATCGGGTTTCGGATGAATGGACCGGTAATGGCTTTCAACTGATGGCCTGGCATTATGGTAAGGTTTTAGGGCGCTACTTTAATAATCCGGATGAAATCGATCCCATGGTCAAAACCTTGAGAATTGCCACCCATGTTGTTTTTATTGGCCTGATAGGCGCGATGTTATTATTGCTAATAATGGCTAGCCGGGCGAAAAGAAATCCCATATTCTGGCTTTTGATTCTGGTGCCTATGGCTCTGCCGGTTTTCTTTATTATTGATTATGCCGCCTGGTTATGGTGGTATGGCCATACCTTAAATGATATGGGGGCTTTTGCTGTTAAACCCTTTATGCCGACAGTCTTTGGTGAAGGTAAAGTGGCTCAGTTTGCAACGTTTTCTTATCCTGACATAGGCTTTGGCTTAATGATGCTTAATTCAGCTATATTAGCTGCTATCGCTTTAATACGTCGTAATGAATCATAATAATTTTATTAACAGTTTTCATTACTAGCTGTCATTAACGCTTGTCATTAATGTAAAATAAGTTGAGGTGAATCTATCAGATAGATTCACCTCAATCTTTTTGACTTTACTTTTTTCATTACTCT
>DAOVUK010000225.1 GCA_030632625.1 Gammaproteobacteria bacterium | reverse complement strand
GCCAAACAGGCTCGGGATCGCTATTTTCAGGCAATTATGCCTTTACGGGGAAAAATTTTGAATACCTGGGAGGTGGATTCTTCGCAGGTGCTGGCTTCTAATGAAGTGCATGATATTTCAGTGGCAGTGGGTGTGGATCCCGGTTCCAGTGATTTAAAGGGACTGCGCTACGGTAAAATCTGTATTCTTGCGGATGCGGACTCGGATGGTCTGCATATTGCCACCTTGCTTTGTGCCTTGTTTATCCGCCACTTTATGCCGCTGGTGAAGGCAGGACATATTTATGTCGCTATGCCGCCATTGTTTCGAATTGATATTGGCAAACAGGTTTTTTATGCGCTGGATGAATCCGAAAAAAAAGGTATTCTGGATAGAATCGAAGCTGAAAAGATTAGAGGTAAAGTCAGTGTCCAGCGCTTCAAAGGACTGGGTGAAATGAATCCCTTGCAGTTAAGAGAAACCACTATTGCACCTGATACCCGGCGACTGGTTCGCCTGACAGTGACAGAAGGTGATTCAACTCACAAAATGATGGATATGTTATTGGGTAAAAAAAGAGCGGCAGATCGTCGTGCCTGGCTTGAAAGTAAGGGCGATATGGCTGTTATTTAAAAGGTTTGAAAAAGGTGGCCAGGACAATGGAACGTTCTTTTAAACGGAAAACAAATCTTGTGGCGCGATATGGGGGAGAAGAATTTGCCATTTTTCCTATCAATCTTTCGGTAATTGTTTTTGAGATATTTCAACCATTGTTTCAAGTCGAACTAAACGCTTATCAATATCAATAGTGCGTTCAGATAGCTTTTCGGTTTGCTGATTCAATCGTTTAACTTCATCAGCTAATTTCAGCGTGTCGAGCAGAATATCTTTCCATCCAGCCACTATTTACCACCTCCGTGATCAAGTAGTTTTAAAGTATTAGCTACTTTTTTATTAGCTTTTTTGGTTGAACTGATAGCTTCTTTTAATCGAGTACTTACCAAATCCATCAATTCAGGCATTTCCATTTCTTGAGACTGGTAAGGATCATAAGAATCTATAGCCTGTCTAACCACCTCTGATGCTGATATGTGTCGTGCTTCAGCTAGTTTTTCGAGTTTTGCAACGCTCTCTTCTGAGATTAAAAATTGCTTTCTAACCAGATTACTCTGAGCTACTGCCATAATAATAAGACCTTTAATTGATTAGTATAATTAGCAATCATACACATACACACCATGATACACAATACTGCAATATAAAAAGGGTAATCTGAGTAACAAATCATTAACGGTAGTGCTTATTACATCTGTTGTTATCCATCCCCAGGTGATTGAAACACCATTTTCGTATGCACCTTTATTGCTGCTTGTATTTATCCGCCTTATTCATTAGTATCAGTTCTTAAAAACTTAAAAACTTAAAAACTTAAAAACTTAAAAACTGACCAATATATGTCCGAAACAATTTTCCATGAAGATGGTGCTGAAGCACTGCCTATTAAAACCTTTACCGAGCAGGCTTATCTGGATTATTCCATGTACGTCATTCTGGATCGGGCGCTGCCTCATATAGCAGATGGCTTGAAACCAGTGCAAAGACGAATCATCTATGCCATGTCCGAGTTAGGTCTTAAAGCCGGAGCAAAGCATAAAAAATCCGCCAGAACGGTTGGTGATGTGTTGGGTAAATATCATCCGCATGGTGATAGCGCCTGTTATGAAGCGATGGTTTTAATGGCTCAGCCATTTACTTATCGTTATCCTCTGGTGGATGGGCAGGGTAACTGGGGTTCACTCGATGATCCAAAATCTTTTGCCGCCATGCGTTATACCGAATCAAAATTGTCCTTATTTTCAGAAGTTTTATTAGATGAGCTGGGACAGGGGACTGTTGATTGGGAGCCTAATTTTGATGGTACTCTGGAAGAACCGCGTTTATTGCCTGCACAAGTTCCGCATATTATATTAAATGGTACAACAGGTATTGCCGTAGGCATGGCAACAGACATACCTGCGCATAATCTTGTTGAAGTGGTTAATGCCTGTGTTTTACTTTTAGATTCCCCAAAAGCGACGCTTGAGGAAATCTGTGAGCAAATTAAAGGCCCTGATTATCCGACTGATGCTGAAATTATTACTCCCAGAGAAGATATTTTAAAGATTTACCGTAGCGGTAATGGTTCCATACGAATGCGCGCCTGTTTTGAAAAAGAAGGCAGTGATGTGATTATTACTGCGTTACCTCATCAAACCTCTGGTAGTAAAGTGCTGGAACAAATTGCCGCACAGATGCAGGCCAAAAAGTTACCCATGGTTTCTGATCTTCGTGATGAGTCAGATCATGAAAACCCGACTCGTCTGGTGATTATTCCTCGTTCCAATCGAATCGATGTGGCGCAGTTGATGCAGCATTTATTTGCCACCACCGATCTGGAAAAGAGCTATCGGGTCAATATGAACATGATTGGTCTTGACGGTCGTCCACAGGTTAAGGATCTGAAAATGATCCTTGAACAGTGGTTAATGTATCGCTTTGAAACCGTCCGCAGACGTCTGCAGTATCGTCTGGATAAGGTTAATGAACGGCTGCATTTACTGGATGGCTTTTTAATTGCTTTTCTGAATATTGATGAAGTGATTCATATTATTCGTACGGAAGATAAGCCTAAGGCTGTTTTAATGGCCCGTTTTTCTCTGAGCGACATTCAGGCAGAAGCGGTATTAAATCTGAAATTACGTCATCTTGCTAAATTAGAAGAGATGCGAATTCGTCAAGAACAGCAGGAATTGCAGACCGAGAAAGACTGGCTGACGATAACTCTGGGTTCACGTCAGCGCATGAAAACGCTGATCAAAAAAGAATTAATTGCGGCAGCCAAAAAGCATGGTGATGCACGTCGTTCACCACTGGTGTCCCGGGATGCAGCCAAAGCAATGGAAGAAACCGATTTAGTGGGTACTGATCCGATCACTGTAGTGCTTTCTGAAAAAGGCTGGATTCGTGCTGCCAAAGGGCATGATACTGATGTTGCGGCGCTTAACTATAAGGCAGGCGATGCCTATAAAGCCAGTACTCAGGGGAAGAGCAATCAGCAGGTGGCCATTTTAGACAGTGCCGGGCGAAGTTATTCCTTAGCCGGACATACCCTGCCATCGGCAAGAGGGCAGGGCGAGCCTTTAACTGGACGTATTTCACCGGCAGGTAATGTGAGTTTTATTTCGGTGCTGATGAATGCCGATGAACAGCAGCTTTATTTATTTACTACGGATGCCGGTTATGGTTTTGTTGCTAAGCTCAGTGATATGTACAGTAAGAACAAAAAAGGTAAAGCGTTGATAAAAGTACCGGCAGGAGCCCGGATAATGCCGCCTGTTTTAGTTAACAACATAGCAACAGATAAAGTCGTTGCGGTGAGTAATGAAGGACGACTACTCATACATTCATTGTCAGAATTGCCGGTGCTGGCAAAGGGTAAAGGCATAAAAATTATTTCCATACCTTCTTCCAGAGTAGCTGAACGTGAAGAGTTTGTGCAGGCCATAATCATATTACCAGAAGGTGAAAAACTGACCATTATCTCTGGTAAACGCCACCTGACTCTGAAGATGTCTGATCTGGAACATTATATTCACCAACGTGGTCGTCGCGGCAATAAGCTGCCCAGAGGACTGCAAAAAGTGGATGCGATTTATGTGGGTGAGAAGTAGAGACGTTGCATGCAACGTCTCTACGCAGTAATTTTTTAAGCAAAACTTGAGAAGTCAAATTCCAGTGATTCACTTGCGTCCTGTAGAAAACTACCCTGAATAAATTGAGCGCCTGATTGCCAGATAGCAGATAGCGATCCGGCTTCTTCGACAAACGGTACAATTGTTTTAATATTCAATTCATTTGCCTGAGCACAGACGGCATTTAACTCTTTTAATTTATCCGCATTGGTGGCAATATTTTTCACTAAATCAATATCAAGTTTCAGAAAATCGACATGTATATGTTTTAACAATGTGAATGAATTCGCTTCCTTACCAAAATGTTCCAGGGAAAAAGGACAGCCCAGCTGCTGCAGCTTTTTTGACAGTTGTTGTGTCTGCCGAAGGCTCTCAGCAGCCTGATGTGCATTAACCTGAAATATGACTGACTCAGGCTTGAGTTTGTAGCGTTCCAGATTATGCTTCACCCAGGCGATACATTTGTCATCAGAAAGTGAGGCTTTGCTCAGTTTTATAATAAAGCGGTTGTTATGCCCCGCTTTGACACGATCTGAAAGTGTGTGCATTGTTTCGGCGATGATCCACCGGTCAATGTGAATTGAGTGGTTAGAGGCTTCTGCATGAGGGATAAATTCTCTGGGAGAAATGATGTCCCCCTGGTCATTGCGCAGACGGATATAGACTTCAAAATTTTCGCTGCCTTCACCCAGCAAATTAACAAAGGGTTGATAAACCAGAAACATGCGATGCTGTTTGATAGCACTGTCAATCTCATTAGCCCAATACCTGAGCAGTTCCTTATCACCCATTTCACTGGCATCCGGGATGTGCAGATGCGCCTGATTACCACCCTGTTCAATGGCATAGGTGCAGGCTCTCTGGACATGGGTCAGACTGCTCTGGGCACCATTATTGGCGGAATCTATCCGCAATACCCCGATGCTGCAGGTGGTTGTAATACTTTTATTGCTGACATCGGCAATGTGTTTATTCACAGATTTACGTATTTTTTCTGCCATTTGTAAGGCTTTTTGTTCATCATCTGTTTTAAGTATTGCGGTAAAACGATAGGATTCATAACGGGCAAGGACGGTGTTGTCATCTGTTAAATCTTTGATTAACCTGGCAATTTCAACGATGAACTGGTCGCTGATGATATCACCGAATTTTTCTTTAATTTTAATAAATTTATCCAGAGTAATATAGAATAGATAGGCTGAGCTATTATTATCAATGGCATCTTCGACAGTATTTAGCAGGTATTCCAGAAAATAGCCGCGGTTATACAGACCGGTTTCCTGGCAGCGGATATTAAGCGCTGCCAGTTTTTCCTGCAGCTTTTGCTGGGATTTTTGACTGATTCCATCGTTGCGAATAATGATTTGAATACACTCTTCTCCTGCCATACTGGCCGGTTGAAACTCCATTTTCATTTGAAATTCACTGCCATCATCTTTAACGCCATGGACTTTAAGGGTATTTTTTATTGATTCAGAAGGTGTTGAGGCTGTTTTGTTTTTATTCAGTTTTAAATAGTGGCGTAAAAAGTCTTTTAACTGACTGCTGTCGCTGGAGGAAACCAGATCCATGACCGGCATGGCTTCTATATCATCACGGCTTTCATAGCCAAACATTTTAAAATAAGAGTCATTAGACAGAATGTGCATGCCTTCATGAATGTAGGCAATGGCATCTCTGGAGCTGTCGATAAGCTGCTGGCAACGAGTTTCAGAATCTTCAAGCTGCTTGCTCAGAATGTTTTCACAGCGCAGGCCTTTTAATGCGGCATATTCTTTTTTTATGATGAGACTCATCAGCTCTTCAGGTTCTTCAGGAAGCACACGGCTGACACCCTGCTTCATCAGCTCCAGAGTTTCCTCAGCTGTCTGCTCGCCGATAAGAATAAAAGCGGCATCACTTTGTGCTGTTTTTAATTTGTCCAGCGCTATGGCGACATTAAGTCCTGCAATGTTTGCTGTAAATAAAATGATGTCATAAGTTTTTTTATTTATTTCTTTGTCAAATAGCTTGGCATTGGAAATAATCTGGGGACGTAAGCTTAAGCCGCTGTTACGTAAGGAATTGCTTGTTTCTACTGCGTCATTTTCAGAATGATTGACAACTAATAATTGAATGATATTTTTTTGTTTCACTTACTGTCCTGCAAACTTCTGTCCGGTAAAATAACAGACAGAATAATGTTATTTATTATTCTGCGGCGTATAGAATGTCTCTAAGTTTAGCTAAGGGCTTTTAATTTGAGCTAAAGGCTTCTAATTATAGCTAAAGGCTTCTAAATTATAAATCATCCCAGATGGCGTCAAAATCAATATCACTATCCAGTGATAAAGTATCATTTTTACTATTTTCAGAGGCAGATGTTTTTCTACTGGTGCCATAAAAATCATCAGCCAGACTATATT
>DAOVUK010000527.1 GCA_030632625.1 Gammaproteobacteria bacterium | reverse complement strand
TCCGCACCTTAGTTCAAATTCGTTTCTGTTACTTATGTTTTTTTGTCTGAGTCTGCTGGTACCCGGTACAGCTTCGGCAGCAATGGATGAACTTAAGTTAAACAATGCAATTAATCGTGCGGGCCTACAGCGGATGTTAACGCAGAGAATGTTAAAATCCTACTGCCAGCTGGGACAGGATCAATTTTATATCCAGCCTGATGAAAAACTAAACGATGCTCTGAATCGTTATGAAGAAGGCCTGATTTTTCTAAAAGGCTATGAAATGGTCTCCGGGGTGAAAGCTTCTTTAAACAGTATTAATGGTATCTGGCCTGTCTATAAATCTTTAATTCTGGCCCCGGCGAAAAAAGAAAGTGTTGCCGATCTTGTCCAGATGAATGAGAAATTACTCTCTCTTTCACACCAGATTGTTTTAGATTTAGAAAAACTGTCCGGTAAAGAATCAGCTAAAGTGGTCAATATCTCTGGTCGTCAGCGTATGTTAACTCAGCGGATTGAACTTTTCTATCTATTGCGTGACTGGGGTTTTACTGATGATTACTATCTCAATGAACTGGCTAAATCACGCAAAGCATTTGCAGCAGGTCTGGAGTATCTGAATAACTATAAAGACAATACGGAAGAAGTTGAAATTCTATTAGCAAAGACTGGTAAAACGTTTAAACTGTTTAGTCATTCCCTTGATGATAAAAATAATGCTTTTATGGTCTCATTGACAGTGAAACAGCTGTTAAAATATATGAATACTATAACCGGTTTGTACAGTAAAATGTAGTCTCGGAGCGACGCCTGAATTTATTTCTCTTTATTACTTTATTTTTCCCTGTCTATCTCTTCATGAGACATGATTGATGTCGTTTCAAATTGAAATTTATAATCAAATTGTGCAAATTGAAGCTGAGCAATGGAATGCACTGGTTGAGGATAATAATCCCTTTTTACGTCATGAATTTCTTGCCGCTCTGGAAACACATGATTGTGTAGGTGAAAAGTTTGGCTGGCTGCCGAGACATATTGCTGTTTATCAGAATAAAGAGCTGGTAGCGGCAATGCCCTTGTATGAAAAATACAATAGTTATGGTGAGTTTGTTTTTGATCAGGCCTGGGCCGATGCCTGGCAGCAGCATGGACTACGCTATTTTCCAAAACTTGTCTCTTCCATACCTTATACTCCGGCTTTGGGGCAGCGGCTGCTGGTCAAAAAAGCCGGTTCAACGGATATATTCTACTCCCTGTTATTCAAAATTCTTAAGGATGTGGCTTCACAGCTGGAAGCGAGTGGTTTCCATATTCTTTTTCCTCAGAGTTCAGAACTGCAATGGCTCAAAGAACAGGGCATGTTAATTCGCCATGACTGCCAATTTCACTGGTACAATAAAAATTATTCCAGCTTTGATGATTTTTTAGCCCAGCTTTCATCACGAAAGAGAAAAAATATAATTAAAGAGCGTCAGGCTGTGGTAAATGCCGGAGTGCTGGTAAAAAGGCTGAATGGTCATCAGGCAAGCGAGCAGGACTGGCAGCAGATGGCTCACTTTTATGAACGTACATTCAATGAAAAGTGGGGAACAGCAACACTCAATTGTGCTTTTTTCCAGGAAGTCGCCAGACAATTACCCGATCAGATCGTACTGGTGTTAGCTGAGCAGGATAATAAGTGCATTGCTGGAGCGCTTATGTTTTGCAGTGATAATCGATTATATGGCCGTTTCTGGGGCTGTGATAAAACCATTAAGGGACTGCATTTTGAAGCCTGTTATTATCAGGGAATA
>DAOVUK010000511.1 GCA_030632625.1 Gammaproteobacteria bacterium | reverse complement strand
CCAGCGCATCCATATTATGCCGGGTTGCCGTGCTGTCCAGGACATAGGATTCCAGCATGGTATCAAAGGCAATGCCCTCAAGACTGATGCCATGGTTTAATAACACATTACGGTCATATTTTAGATTTTGCCCCACTTTGGCCTTATCCGGATCTTCCAGCAGAGGTTTCAGACGCAGTAAAACTTCCTCTCTGTCCAGTTGTTCCGGCACTTCAACATCTTTATGGATCAGGGGAATATAAGCTGCCTTGCCGCTTTCTACCGCAAAAGAAACGCCGACAATTTCTGCCTGCATGTAATCCAGAGAGGTAGTTTCGGTATCAAAGGCAATTAGTTCTGCCTGCTGTAACTGCTTTTCCCAGACAGCAAAGGTATCCCAGTCAGTAATAGTGGTATATTCACCTTTGGCATTTATTTGAGAACTGCGGTCATCCTCATCACCCATGAGCATTTCCTGTTGGGTACCGGTAACTTCTTTGCTGTGTTCCTTTGTTAAGAGCTGTGATAACCAGGTTTTAAATTCCAGTTCACTATAAAGGGCTTTTAGTTTTTCTGAATCAGGTTCGTTCATACAAAGCTGTTCGACTGTTTCATCCATTGCAACATCCAGTTTAATGGTCACCAGCTGATAGGAGAGTTTTAATTGTTCCAGAGAAGCACGCAGATTTTCACCCACTTTGCCCTTAAAAGCTTCAGAGTGCTCAATAATATTGACCACACTCTCATATTCCAGCAGCCATTTGACAGCGGTTTTCGGGCCTACTTTTGCAACGCCGGGTATATTATCCGAGGTATCTCCGATGAGCGCCAGATAGTCTCTGATCTGCTCAGGTGTCACACCAAATTTTTTCTTGACTCCAGCAATATCCATTATCTGATTTTTCATGGTATCCACCAGAGAAACCTGCTCATTAACCAGCTGAGCCATATCCTTATCACCGGTTGAAATAACCACATCAAAACCCTGCTGAGCAGCCTGCACAGCTAAAGTACCGATGACATCATCTGCTTCCACTCCCGGTATGGCAATTAGTGGAAAACCCAGCGCCTTAATCAATTCATGCAGGGGCTCAATCTGACAGCGTAAATCATCCGGCATGGATGGCCGATGAGCCTTATATTCCGGGAACATATCATCACGAAAGGTCTTGCCTTTGGCATCAAAGATCATCGCTATTCTTGGTGTAGGGTAGTCTTTTAGCAGACGTTTAAGCATATTCACCACACCGTAAACAGCACCGGTAGGCTTACCTTTGGAATTATTTAAGCCAGGCATGGCGTGAAAAGCACGATAAAGATAGGATGAACCGTCCACCAGCACTAATTGCTTATCCGCTGCAGAATGTTCGGTGGTCTTTGTCGTGCCCGGCATAATATTTTTAATCCTGTTTGTTTAAATATTAAGAGCTGAACTCTTTTAATTAAACAGGGATTATACTGCCTAATGAAGCATTGAGGAAATAATGCTGAAAATCAGCCGGCCAATACTGCATTAAATTCTGGTTTGTACTCAGGGAATCTATAATAAGTCTGAGCAATGTTTTTATTAAAATAATCAAGCTCGTCTATAGAAACGTAAGACCAGGCATATTTATTGGCAAACAATTTTTTCATTAGCCGTGTATTGAGTGAATGTCCTGCTTTAAATGCATGGTAATGACCTATGATTGGCGCACCCGCTAAAGCAAGATCACCAATCGCGTCCAGCACCTTGTGACGCACAAATTCATCTTTAAAACGAAGCCCTTCATGATTCACTATCCGCTCATTATCCACCAGGACAGCATTGCTTAAAGAACCACCCAGAGCCAGCCCTTTTCTTTGTATCTCTGCAATTTGATCTGCAAAACCAAATGTTCTGGCAGGTGCAATACTTTGGCTAAGATTATTATCATTTAGATTGACTGAAAAGCTTTGTGCACCAATGGCCCTTTCCTTAAAATCAATTGAAACAGTCACTCTGGGCTGAGTGTCAGGCAATATTAAAGCAAATTGATTGCCATCCCTGACCTGTATTTTTTTATGTATACAAATCACTTTGCCAGGTATCTCTATTGATCGGCTGCCTATTCTTAACAGTGTATCGACAAAGGGTTTTGCACTGCCGTCCATTATAGGCAGTTCATTACCCTCTACTTCAATTTCAAGATTATCAATACGGCACAGCTGTAATGCAGCCAGCAGATGCTCAACAGTTGCTACACGGTGGCCATAATGGTTAGATAAAACAGTGGATAAAGTCGTATCAGTGACATTGTTCCATCTGGCAGGAATTAATGATTG
>DAOVUK010000248.1 GCA_030632625.1 Gammaproteobacteria bacterium | reverse complement strand
GATCCAGCCAGGGATACGCTGCTGGTGGAAAACACCCCGATTGATTATTTAGACTTTGCTTCTCCTGTCTCCGGACTGGGCTCAAAAATGGGCATGGATGCAACTAATAAATGGCCGGGTGAGACTGATAGAGAATGGGGCCGTCCTATTGTTAAAGACGAAGAGGTAGTCAAAAAAGTAGATGCTATATGGGATAAACTGGGTCTTTAGAGGGCGCTGTCGGTATAGCGGCTTGAGTGCTGTTTACCTGAAATGACTTCAGGTGAAGCAGCACTGATCGTTATGCTGAATTATTCCGGGTAAATTTCCGGAACAAAGGTTTGATCAGACATTGGCGGCCGGACATAACCTATGGCGTCTTCAAGTTTTGGCAGTTTAATTTTCTCCGGGGTGACGTCTTCATAGGGAATTAAGTCGAGGAAATGAGAAATACAATTCAGACGGGCGTGTTTTTTTATGTCAGAATTGACTACATACCAGGGAGCCTGTTTAATGTCTGTATGAGCAAACATTTCATCTTTAGCTTTGGAATATTCAGCCCAGCGGGAACGGGATTGTAAGTCCATTGGACTCAGTTTCCAGCGTTTTAACGGTTCAACCAGACGACTGTGAAAACGCTTATCCTGTTCTTCATCAGAAACTGAAAACCAGTACTTGATAAGTATAATGCCGGAGCGAACCAGCATGCGCTCAAATTCCGGGCAGGAACGCAAAAATTCACGGTATTCGTCATCGGTACAAAATCCCATAACACGTTCAACACCGGCGCGGTTATACCAGCTGCGATCAAATAAAACAATTTCGCCTGCCGCAGGAAGATGTGGTACGTAGCGTTGAAAATACCACTGGGTTTTTTGTCTTTCAGTGGGTGACGGCAGGGCTGCGACACGACAGATGCGAGGACTCAGATGCTGTGTCATGCGTTTTATCACGCCGCCCTTGCCTGCCGCATCACGACCCTCAAAAACAACGACAATCTTTAAACCATCACGTTTTACCCATTCCTGAAGCTTGACCAGTTCTGTTTGAAGTTTCAGCAGTTCTTTTTCATAAACCTTATTGTTAATTTTTTTTACCTTAGATTTCTTATGTTCGTCTTTTTTAGCCATTGTTATTCCTTCTGTTCATACTAAAAATGCCATCAAAATTTTAACATCACTGCTAACCATAGCTAATAATGATAAGGAAATAAAGCTTTCTGATGCAAATAGCCAGACTGAATTTAATTATTTTAAGAAATAATTCATAGTAAATTTAATATCCATAGGTAAATCTAACTCTCCGGGCGGGATCGGCATAGGTAACGCACCATCAACTGCATTCTCAGTGGCTTTTTCCAGAATGCTCCTTTTGCCGTTTACCTGCAGATTATTAATACTGCCATTAGCCAGCAGAGTAAATGTAACCAGAATTTTACCTTCAATTTTGCGTTTACGGGCGATTCGAGGATAGTGTTTATGGACTTCAATATGGCGCATCAGCAGTGCAAAATAACTCTTTCGGGTCTGTTCTATCAGGCGCTGATCGGGCTTAGATACAATAGGAGATGTTTTAATCTCTTTATTGATCTGCGGTTTTGCAGTAAATGATACTGGTTGTGGTTTAACCGGCGTCTGTTTTACTTTGACCGGCGGCTTTTTTGCTGGCTTCTTTTTCGGTTTGGGTTTGGGTTTCGGCTTAGGTATGGGTTCAGGCTTTTTTTTTACTACTTTTTCCGGCACTTTTTCAGGAATAACGACAGGTTCAGGTTTTGGTATTTCAACTACAGGCTCAACTACAGTGACCGGAGGTGGTGATAAATTTGCAAAACGCACATGGGTGATGGTTTTCTGAATAATCATAGAAGGTACTGCATTAAGCTGTAAGTTTTTTTGCAAAAATAAAGCGGCATGGGTTAAAAGAGATAATGCAATAGCAATAAACCAGATAGAATGATCTGAATTCAGTAACGACGGTCTGAATGGATAAGTCCGGGTCATATTAGTTATCGACTGAAGACTGAGGTGTAACAGCATGCTCGATAGTGACAATATCAACACCGGATGCACCGGCTTTGCGGGCGGCATCAAAGGCACCAATAGCAATACCCAGATCAACATTCTTGTCTGCCCGGATCCGCACCACCTTTTCCTGCTGATCTTTAATCTCATCCTGCAGTATATTTTCCAGAACTTCCAGGCTGACAGTCTGACTATTAATTGAATATTCACCGGCTTCAGTGACGATTATTTCTAGCTGTTCAGGCTGGTCCAGCGCTTCTCCGCTGTCTGCTTCTGGCAGATCTATGTTCAGCACTTCATCCCGAACAAAATGTGATGTCAGCATAAAAAAAATCAATAACAGAAAAACAATGTCAATTAGCGGGGTCAGATTGGGAACCTGACTGGTACGCCGTCGACCTTCAAACTGCATGGGTGACACCTTTGCGGTGATGTGTTGCTGCAGAATCTTCAGTAGTGTCTGAATCCCGGCACACTTTAGGCTGGTATTCGAGCATCAAAGATGCATAATTGCGCATGCTGTGAGCCCGTTTATCTGCTGTAGATTCAAGTAGATGTAGCAGGAGTAATATGGGAATAGCGACTGCCAGGCCGACTCCAGTGGTTAACATGGCTTCCCAGATTCCACCGGCAAGCGCCTGAGCATCAACTTGCCCTCCGGCCTGCTCTATTACCATAAACGCTTTGATCATACCGATAATAGTACCGAGAAGACCCAGTAAAGGTGCGGTGTTACCAAGAAAAGACAGGGTTCGGAAACCTTTTTCCAGGTTATTTAATTCAATGCTGCCCAGGCGAATGGCGACACGATTTAAATCATGGACACCTTCTTTGGATGCCTGCAGCATGCCTTGCAGCAGGCGACCTTCCGGGCCGCGCATTTTATTTATAATGGTTCCCGGCTGGTGCTGCCTGAGCGCCTCAAGCAATTTCTTTTCGGTCTTTCTGCCGGGTCTGCCCATAAACATAAAGCGTAAAGTTCGTTCAAATAAGATAGTCAGGGCTATGAAGGAATAAGCGGCTAAAATCCAGACAATAATGCCGCCTTTATCAAATATATCTGTCACAATCATAATATTCTGTCGAAAATGGGGTTCATCACATTTAATTTACAAGGTTAAATTTTATAATCTTACCTGAAATATAGAATTGTGTCTTGATTTATAATAGTCTTTTTTTATTCATCGGCTTGTCGTTAAGTGCTAAAATGACATTTATTTGCAACCACAGAGAATTACTGCATGAGTTCATCGTCAAATATTGTTCATCTGCGCCAGAGCTATCAGATTAAAGTGGCTTTATCCCATATTAAGCCTCCAGTCTGGCGGCGTTTAATTGTAGATAGCCGTATTTCACTGGATGTTCTGCATGATGTGCTGCAGATCAGTATGGGCTGGACTAATAGTCACATGCATCAATTTATAGATAGAGAGGGTGTTATTTATGGTCAGTCATATGATGATGAATTTATGCCTTCCCTTGGCAGTCAGACAATTGAAGAGTCGGCAGTGCTGCTCAATGAAGTACTTAAAAAAGAAAAAGACTGGCTTAAGTATGAATATGATTTTGGCGATGGCTGGGAACACAAAATCACTCTGGAAAAAATACTGCCGCACAAAAAAAATCAGTTTCCTATTGCTTGTATAAAAGGTAAACGGGCCTGCCCGCCTGAAGACTGCGGCGGTCCCTGGGGATATGCACACATGCTTGAGCAATTGGCAGCACCTGAAGATGATGAAGAACACGCAGAGCTGCTGGAGTGGCTGGGTGATGACTTTGAGCCGGAAAGTTTTGATCTTGAGGAAACTAATGAAATTCTGCAGGAAATATTTGACGGGGCACTTTTTAATGCTAAAGCCGGTTTAGAAAATGAACTGCAGCGCATTGAATCGGATCATGAGCTTTTTGTAGAAGCTCCGGGCTTAGCCGGCTTTGATGAAATGCGCTCTGATTTAGCCAGCGCGACCAATGACCTGCTCAATGATCCAGATGTGCCATCGGAACTTAAACAGCTGGTGGGTGGTATGCAGGAAGTTGTTGAGGTGGTTAATTACATGGATGACATGATTGAGCAGTCAGTTGCAGCATTTGAAAAAATCCGTCACATCAGTAAAGACAAAAAAATTGTCACTATTGCCGAGGAAATGCTGAAAGTTCTTGATGTTGATTAAATCTGGCCCAGTTGCTGACTGAGTAAATCCAGATCATCCGATGTATTGACATTCAGGAAGGCTGTTTTTTGATCGGCAAAGTTGAGACTAACAGCACCATTATCCATTAGCCATTTTCCCAGTTTATGTTCATTGTTTTCCAGAGAGTGGCTCAAGGCCGGCAATAAATCCTTATGCATGAGATTGTAAGTTGGCTGGCGGTACCTGCCATCAAAAGCCAGCACCGCTTGAGCATTTTCCTGCAGCGCATAGTCCAGCATTCTCTGCGCCAGATCAGGGGGTAAAAGAGGCCCGTCACAAGGCACGGTGAGTAAGTGTTCACTTTCACAGCGCGAAAGTCCACGTGCCATTCCTGCCAGAGGGCCGCGGTAATCATCATAGTCATCGACCAGCACCTCATAACCAAATTGCTGATAGGCTTCAAGGTGCCGGTTGGCACTGATTAAAATCTGCCCGACCTGTGGTTTTAGTCTGTTAATCACATGCTCAATCATGGGTTTGTCGAGTAATTTAAGTAGTCCTTTATCAGCGCCATTCATCCGGCTGGAACGTCCGCCCGCCAGAATAAGAGCGCTTACCTGCATAGAATTATTAAACGCATACAAAAGATTGAGCCTTTCAACTGATTATTCCAAGTTTAAATGATCGAAAAAGATGAATTATAGCAGAAATGCTATAGTTCTATATTAAGCTGAGAAGTTAAAAGGAAATATTTTAAATGCCGGAACAAATTGAGCTGCTTGAAGAATCATTCTATGTATTGGGCGCGCTTTATTTTCTGCTGGAAATGGTCGGGGTTTATTATGCCTTTCATGCGGTTTTGAATACTCGTACGTCACAGGCAGCAATTGCCTGGGCAATCAGTTTAATCATTATTCCGCCAATAATATTGCCGCTCTACCTGATTTTTGGCAATAGTCGATTTTATGCTTATATGGAGAGTTTTCGTCAGGCTCGTCTGGAAGATATTGACACTGCCAGAAAAGCCCTGCAGCAAATTGAGCAATACCATGTAAACCATATCGACGATCTGCAGGGTGTAACCAGTACCATAAATAATCTGCAGCATCTTCCTTTTACCTCACATAATTCAGTTCAACTTTTAATTAATGGTGAAAAAACCTATAAAGCCATGCTCTCAGCCATAGAACAGGCACAGGATTATGTTTTATTGCAGTTTTATATTATAAAAAATGATCATGTGGGTGAAACCTTTCGCCAGCTTCTGACGCAGAAAATGCAACAGGGTGTACGGGTTTATTTTCTCTATGATAGCCTGGGTTCATTTTCTTTATCATCCAGATATTTGCAGGAGCTGCGTGATGCCGGTGCTTATGTCTCCTCGTTTAATGAGCGTAAGGGGGTTAGTAAGTATTTACATATTAATTTTCGGAATCACCGTAAAATTCTTATTGTTGATGGTTTGAAAGCATTTGTCGGCGGCTTAAATCTGGGCCAGGAATATTTAGGCGAAGATGAAAAT
>DAOVUK010000448.1 GCA_030632625.1 Gammaproteobacteria bacterium | reverse complement strand
TGCAGACTCTGACAGAAATCGCCAATGAACGTTCCAATACGATTGTTTTCCCGTTACCGATGGATTTGCTTGATACTCTGATTAATAAAGACTGATTAATAAAGACTGATTAATAAAGACTGATTAATAAAGACTGATTAATAAAGACAGGCAATCATGAGGGGGGAACAGTTTATCTTTGCCGGGAGAAAAATAACTATGCCGCTACAGGAACCACACAATGAAAGCGCTTGATGCTAACGTTTTATATAAAGTGTGCAGCCTTTCCGATCTTGATTTTGAGACAACGGAAGAGCTCAAAGAGCTGAAAGAGATTGCCGGACAGGATCGTGCATTGGAAGCTCTGCGCTTTGGTGTCGGGATTCGACACGAAGGTTATAACATCTTTGTAATGGGGCCATCCGGGATGGGGAAGACCTCTGCCGCACGACAATATCTGGAGCAGCAGGCTGCCGATAAAAATCCGCCCGATGACTGGTGTTACGTCAATAACTTTGAACACGCCCAAAAACCAAAATTGCTCAGGCTGCCGGGAGGCAGGGGTAAAACCTTCCGTAAGGATATCCGCGAGTTAGTTGAAGATCTGTTAAGTGTTATGCCTTCGACCTTTGACTCCGATCAATACCGTCTTCGCAGTGATGAGATTAAGTCGGATGTTGAGGAGCGACGTGAGCGGGCCTTGAAAGATCTTTCAAAGGAGGCGGAGTCGCATGATCTGCGTCTGATGAGAACGCCGCAAGGTTTTTCGTTTCATCCGATGAAAAAGGGAGAGACAGTCACACCAGAGGAGTATTTAAACTTTCCAGGTGAAGAACAGGATAAATTCCAGGAAATTATTGCGGTTCTGCAAGAAAAACTGGAGCATATTATTCGCCAGCACCACCAGTGGATACGAAAATCTAAACAGAAGATTCGTGAACTCAATCGTGAAATGGCCATGTCTGCAGTGGCAATGCTTATCGATGACCTGACAATGAAATATCAGGAATTGCCGGCTGTATGTGATTATCTCGATGCGCTTAAGCAGGATATCATCGACCATACCAGTGACTTCCTTAAAGTGGCTGCATCGGCTGCCGGGGAAGAAGGCACGGCGTTGAATATGGAAACCTTTGGCCCTTATGAGATCAATCTACTGGTTGATAATAGCGAACAAAAAGGCCTGCCGGTAATCTATGAAGACAACCCGACCCTCGATAAGCTTGTCGGGCGAGTTGAACACATTTCCCAAATGGGCACTCTGATTACTGACTTCAGATTAATTAAACCCGGGGCCTTACACAATGCCAATGGTGGTTTCCTGATTTTAGATATTGTAAAACTGCTTACCCAGCCTTTTGCCTGGGAAGGTTTGAAGAGGGCATTGTCGAACCATGAAATAAGGATTCAATCCTTAGGTCAAATGCTGGGTGTTATCAGTACCGTGTCATTAGAACCTGAATCCATTCCACTGGATATTAAAGTCGTGCTATTGGGCGATCGGCTGTTGTTTTATCTGCTACTTGAATATGATCCGGAATTCCCGGAGCTGTTCAAAGTGGCAGCTGACTTTGAAAATAGCATGGATCACTCCAATGAAAACCAGGCAATTTATGCGCAATTGATTGCCACTATTGTACGCCGTAAAAAGCTGCAGCCCTTTAGTCGAGCAGCTGTAGCAAGAATTATTGAGCACAGTGGGCGTTTGGCCAATGATGCCGAAAAGCTCTCCAATCATTTATTGAGTATTAGCAATATCATGTGTGAAGCAGACCATTGGGCAGATAAGTTTGAATGTCAGGTGGTAGAACGGGAACATGTGCAGCAGGCCATTGACTCCCAGATTCGACGTGCTGACCGATTAAGGGAAAGGATCTACGAAGAAATCCAACGCGGCACCATCCTGATTGATACCATTGGTGAAAAAGTCGGCCAGGTCAATGGTCTTGCAGTGGCGGATCTTGGTAATTTTACCTTTGCTCAACCATTTCGCATTACTGCTACGGTTCGATTAGGACGTGGTGAAGTTGTTGATATTGAACGTGAAGTAGAATTAGGAGGAGCGATCCACTCTAAAGGTGTGCTGATTGTGTCATCATTTCTGGGTGAACGTTATGCCAAAAATCAACCACTTTCTCTTTCAGCCAGTTTAGTATTCGAACAGTCCTATGGTCGAGTGGAAGGTGATAGTGCCTCGGTAGGTGAATTGTGCGCACTTTTAAGTGTCCTGGCTGATACACCCATTCATCAATGGATGGCTGTTACGGGTTCAGTAAACCAGCATGGGCAAGTGCAGGCTATTGGCGGCATAAACGAAAAGATCGAAGGCTTTTTTGACATTTGCCTGTTAAAAGGACTCACAGGGAAACAGGCTGTGGTCATACCGGAATCAAATGTTAAACATTTAATGCTGCGTGCCGATGTGGTGGCCGCTGCAAAAGCAGGGCAGTTTTATATTTACCCGGTAAGCACGGTGGATGAAGCCGCTGAATTATTGACCGGTGTAACAGCTGGTGAATTGGATGAGGAGGGTCTTTATCCTGAAGGCAGCATCAACTCCAGAGTGCAATTGCGTTTACAGGAACTGGCAAAATTGCGCTGTGAATTTGGCCATTCGGACAAGGGCTCTAATGATAAAAACGGAGTCAATTAGTTAACAATACCTATGCATGGGGTGCTTTTATGATGCTTTATTTTT
Organism: Gammaproteobacteria bacterium; assembly: GCA_030632625.1. GTDB lineage: Bacteria > Pseudomonadota > Gammaproteobacteria > GRL18 > GRL18 > GRL18. The sequence goes on along the minus strand of DAOVUK010000448.1, from coordinate 492 downwards.
CTGCAGAGCCTGGTCTTAATGGTGTATTGATTTCTTTTAGATTTAGAGTAATAGAATGATGTCAAAATTATCAAAATTAAAAAAGGGTGATAAACTTCATATCAAACATGATAGTAAAGAACTCGTTATAACAATAACTCATATTGAAATGGAGCATGGCACACCAACGGTAAACTTTAAATGCACCGGTGATGAAGAAATGCGTATATTAACAGAATTTAAGACAAAGGCCGGAAAAAAAAGCAGATCCAACAAGCTAAACGGCTCAAACAAGGGGCGTGGATGGTCAAAAGACAGTCATATGATCAAAAGATGAGCATATGACATAATTAAAGTGATTATAGACACCCATTACCTCCATAAAGCAACGCATTGAGCAAATAAAACAACAGCCGGTACAAACGGCGGTAAAACTGGCCGAATTTATTGGCAGCCAACAACAGGGGACAGGTATACCTTTCTCATTAACCGATTATCTGGAATTAACCGATT
>DAOVUK010000266.1 GCA_030632625.1 Gammaproteobacteria bacterium | reverse complement strand
GGTTGGCTTTGCGGGGGTATTTCGAGGCAGGACGCCGAGGATAAGCGACCCATGGACGGGCTTGAAGCGTCCCCCGAAAAGCTAACCAGCCCAACGAATCATCCGTTTTCGCCTCAAGGCGCCTACTGTTGGCAGCACCACATTTCGAGCACCCCTCATTCTTTTCAAATTACCGCTTCGGTCGTGAAGCTGCTATTTTAATAAGTACGCATTTCTGTGAAGAGCCATTATTTGTTTTGAAAAAGGCAGACAGGCATTGTCACTTTGCAGTGCTTATTTTAACAAACCAATCCAGTTTTCACTGGCACCTCTGGTGATATCCAGAATAAGATCGGGGAAAATTCCGAATACTATAATCAGCACACAAAAGCCAATGGTCAGCAGCAATTCCCGGGTACGCAAATCCATAGCCGTTGCTACCACATCGTTTTTCACCGGGCCTAAAAATGCACGCTGATAAATAGTCAGGAAATAGGCGGCAGCTAACACAATGCCAAGCAGAGCGGCAATGCCGGCACCGGTATGAGTTTCCAGGACACTGATCAGAATCAGGTTTTCTGCGATAAAGCCGTTGGTTCCCGGAACACCCAGACCAGCCAGACCAAAAATAAAGAAAAAACTGGCCAGTAACGGCATGGTTTTGGCAACGCCGCCCAGGCTCAGCACTTCTGTTGAACCGGTACGGTGGTGCAGAAATCCGATGAGAATAAAAATGCCGCCGGCCACAATGGTAAAATTAAATAATTGAAATAAAGCGCCCTGAAGCCCCTGGGTTGAGAATGACGCGATGCCTAAAATCACCAGGCCGACATGACTGACACTGGAAAAGGCCAGCATCTTACGTAAATTAGTCTGGCTGATGGCAAGCACTGCCCCGTAAAGCACGCCCATGATACCAAGACCGGCCAGTAACCAGTGAAAGTTTTGTGCAGCATCCGGCGCCAGAGGCACGGTAAAACGGATCAGACCATAGGCACCTAGTTTCAGACCGGTCATAATGGCGGCAATACTGGCCGGTCCTTCCATGGCGATAGCGGGCAGCCAGGTGTGTAAAGGGAAAATAGGTGCTTTAAAAGCAAAACCCACTAATAATAAAAAGAAAATAGTGGTTTGTAATTCTGCGGGCAGAGGATTATTTAATAATGTCATGTAATCAAAAACCAGCTCACCTGAAAGATGCCCGGTACGATCTAAACCGGCATGATGAAATGCCGCCAGAATAAAACCAAACAGCAGGGGAACTCCAGCGGCCATCATAACCATGGTATATTTAACCGCCGCATAACGTCTGTTCGGCCCGATTCCCCAATAAATAATCAGGAAATAAATGGGGATGAGTGTCAGCTCCCAGAATAGAAAAAAGAGTATGGTATTAAGAGAAACAAAGATGCCGAGGGTGGCTGTTTCCAGTAGCAGCAGCAGTATAAAAAACAGGCGGGGCATCGTTCGGATGCTGTTCCAGGAGGACAGAATAATGCCGATAAACAACAGACTGGTCAGTGGTAGAAACAGTACAGAAATGCCATCGATACCAACAATATAATCAATGTTCAGACTTGGAATCCAGGACAGACGCTCAACAAATTGAAAACCGGCATTGCTTTGATCAAAATGAAACACCACAGCAAGAGAAATGAGCAGGCTGATGCTTGCTGCTATAAGTGCTATCCAGCGTGCTTTCAGCTGATCCGATGTCAGTAAAATAACAGCAGATGCAGCCGGCAGTATAATTAATAACAGGCTGAGGATAGGAAATCCCAGGGTTGAATCAGTGCTTGCAATTGTCGTCTCTGCAATCATCAGAATGTCCTTAAATGAGTTCTCTCATTAATATAGAAAGTTTATAAAAAGTTTAACATCGCCTTCAATGAAGGTGGCTGTAGAGTTCTCCCAGCCCGTGCATAGAATTTTCGATTAAACCGAGCCAGGGCTCGGTATAAAATCCAGTGATCAGCAGGGTAAGAATAATCGTTGCTGCCAGAATTTTCTCAGGGCGTGATGCTGGTTTGGTGGCTTTTTTATTCCAGCTGCCGACTTTTGGCGATAAAAAGGCACGCTGGAAAGCCCAGAGCAGGAAACCTGCGGCTACCACGTTGCCAAGTGCGGCGGCAATCGTGATCAAAGCACCAAAGCGGTGAATAGAGGCTTCCAGTATCAGGTGAGCAGCATCAAATCCGGGTGTGCCGGGCATACCGACAATACTTAAGCCGGAAATCAAAAAGGCAATGCCGATAAACGGGATATGATCAAATAAACCACCCAGCTTCTGTAATAACATCGTTCTGGTACGCCAGAAGACAAAACCGGTCATAAACAACAGACCTGAAGTCGCCAGTCCAAAGTTTATTGATAATAAGATAGCACCTTCAAAAGCAATCTGGTTTAAGCTGAACAGGCCGATAATAAGCACGCTGGTATGACTGACCACTGCAAATGCAAGCAGTCGACGCAGATTAACCTGCATCATGGCCATCACCGCGGCATAAAAAACACCGGCGACTGCAAAAGTGACAATGTACTCATGCCACTGGATAACCGCCTCAGGCAGCAGCGGCAAAACAAAACGTATCAGGGCATAAATACCGACCTTCAGACCCAGTAAAAAGACCGGCGCGATAGCGACGGTGCCATGTTCTGCTGTCAGAGGCAGCCAGCCATGCAGAGGAAATAAAGGGATGCGAATGGCCAGGCCGTAAAATAATAGAAAAAAGATAATAGAGCTGATTTCTTGATTAACGGCGACGTCTTTGAGCAGCAGCAGATCAAATGTCCAGGCATTACCTGTTTCGTGAGTATAGTTCCAGCCGAGCATGGAAATACCAATCGCCAGCAGCAGGATTCCAGTGAGCATGAATTGTAAATAACGTGTCATTGCCAGGTCACGATCAGGTGAGGTCGCCCAGCGACGCAGCATATAACCAATCAGTATTAATTCAACAAAAGACATTAAGGTAAACCACAGCAGATCCAGTGTGGTAAACAGGCTCATTAGAGTGGCTTCTATAATTAATACGGTGAAAGGCAGGTGTTTTGGCCTTTCCAGTGGCACTATACTGCCGTAGGCCATGACCATAATACTCAACAGACCGGTTAACAGTATAAACAGAACACTCATACCATCGACTGCAGCATGATAAGACAGCGGTGCTAACAGGGTCACTTGTTCGGCCAGCTGCATGGCTGCATTAGTTTGATCAAAATGTCGGTATAAATCAATGACAAAAAACATTTCAATGAAAGCGAGAACCATGCCTATATTGATTAAATATTTGGAATTGCGGAATCCGTATAAAACAAAAAGTCCCAGTATCGGTACAATCTGCAGCGTGCTTAATATCGGGTAGGCTGATTGAGAAGCCCAATGAATTTCAGTAATCGTCATTTGGCTCTCCTTTAAATTATGATCACGAATGTTGGCAGAATTAACAGCATCAAATAACGAGGCTGACTGAGTAACTCTTCAATTTGCAACAGATAATGACCAATCAGGTTGAGTAATTTGAGCAGTCCTTCACCACCGCTTTTGAGTACCAGATGTTCTTCAAACCAGAAAAGCATATCGGCAAGACTTTCTAATAATTTTCCTGCCAGCCCATGGCCGCGGCTCACTTCTTTTTTCTCAGCCTCATTGCCCGTGGTGCTGGACTTATGTAATTCCCAGTCAGCTATGGAAGTGATTGCCGAAGTTTGCTCGGGCAGACCCACCAGACGATTAATGACTTTTTCATCAAAGCGCTCGGTATCATGGGCAATACTTTTAATGGGTTTAACTAATAACCAGTCCGCCATAGGATCCAGCCAGAAACGTTGCAGGCTGGCAGTGTATAACCAGCCCTGGCGCTTTAATAAAGGATGAACAGGACGTGTCTTTCTATCCATAAGATGCATCATTGCCGGTGCATGCAGAAATTGATAAGCACGCCAGATTGCATGTAATACCAGATGCCAGCTGGCTAGCTCAAACCAGCCCATACCGCAACTGAAAAACATCAGACCAACCTGCGAGGTGGTGGAAAAGATCAAATTACTTTTCACATCGGTTTGTACCAGATTGCTGAAAAAACCATAGACAACAGTCAGCAGACCAATGAAAGCCAGAGCACTCATAATAATGGGTGAATTTTCCAGCACCGGCTGCAGGCGAATAATAAGATAAACACCGGCATGAACCATGAGCGAACCATAGAAGATAGCACTTGATGGTGTAGGTCCTTCTAATGCCCGTGAAATCCAGGGTGCAAAGGGAACCTGAGCTGATTTTGCAATGGCAGCCAGGAGAAAACTGGCCGCCAGAATGTTATTACCCAGAGGCGTTAATGAACTGGAGCCAGCAAGAATTTCTGTCCACTCCAACGTCTTAAGTAGATGAAATGACAGGAATATGGCAATAATAAAACCGGCATCACCAATTCGATTGGTGACAAAAACCCTTGTGGCATTTTTGACTGCAATAGGGCGATCATAGACATAAGCAATGAGTAAATAAGAACTGACTCCGGCCAGCTCCCAGCCGGTGAAGGTCAGCACCACATTGCCTGACATCACAATGAGCAGCATGGCACCCATAAACAGGTTCATAATCATAAAAAAGCGCTGATAACCGGCTTCCCGGTGCATATAATTGACCGAAAAACGGATCATCAGCACAGAAATAACAGCCACCAGAGTCATCATCACCAGAGCAAAAATATCCAGATTGAAACTCAGGTTGACCTGATAATCACCACTGCTGAACCATCGGGCTAATTCAAGCTGACCGGGAACAGCAATAACTATTGCGTGCAAATCAACGGCAAGTACAATTAATAAAGACAGCAGGGCGGTACCATTGGCAATCAATGTGGTTTGCTTTTCACCAGACTCACCACGGTTTTTACCACTGACAAATCCAATGCCAATAGCTAAAGCGCCAAACATCGGTAAAAATGGGATTAACCAGACAAATGCCCTAAGTGCTGAATTTGCTTCGTTCATCTGTCTGCTCCTTGTGCCGACTGACGGCCTCTCACTTCATCACCTTCAGGCTGGCTGATCAATGCCAGGCTTAATGCCTCGCTATGGCCGGCATACCATTGAGAAGATGCCTTAACCTCAGGTGACTTTTGCTGTTTTCCATTCCATGGGACAAAACCTTTATCCGGTTTAAAAACAGTAATTTTATCGCTGTCAGGATCTTTCTGGCTGAGTAAAATCCAGCCTTTACCGATAAGTTCCTGCAGGGCAGGCTGAGCGGTGTATATCTTTGTCAATACTTCGATTGTATGTTCAACGACAATTTGTAACCGCATGGCTTCATGAATTTCAATCATTTGTCTGGGTAGGCCGGTTCTTAAATCGCCGCTGCTGC
>DAOVUK010000463.1 GCA_030632625.1 Gammaproteobacteria bacterium | reverse complement strand
TGGACACTAATTAAGCAAAGCAAATCATTTCTTATATCCTTTATCTATGAATAAAATATTAATCATCGGTGCCGGTATTATTGGCATGCTCACCGCCCGCCTGCTCTGTAAAGCCGGTGTCTCTGTCACTATTATTGAACAGGGCTATGCCGGCCAGGAATCATCCTGGGCGGGCGGCGGGATTATTTCACCGCTCTATCCCTGGCGTTATAGCGATCCAGTCACATCTCTGGCGCAATGGGGACAGCAGCATTATCCTGATGTACTGGCAGACATTCATTTGAATTCCGGGATTGATCCCGAATATATTCAAAGTGGTTTATTGTATTTAGATATTGAAGATGAGTTGGAGCAGGCTGTTAAGTGGGAAAAAAATCATGCTTATGATTTTGCAGCGTTGTCAGGTGAGCAGCTAAAAGCAGTTGAACCGGGGCTTGCTTCATTTGGGGATGATAAAAAAGGCTGGTTTACTCAATCAATTGCCCAGGTGCGCAATCCAAGACTGGTCAGAGCCTTGCGCGAAGACTTGCTCCGCCTTGGGGTGACGATTGAACAGCAGACACAGGCCGTGTCTTTTATTACCCGGGGAGAGAAAGTCACCGGGATTGAGACGGATAAAGGCTCCTTCACTGGTGATAAGGTAGTGGTTGCCGGTGGTGCCTGGAGTGCACGTTTATTGGAACAATGGGTCAGGGTGCCTAAAATTGCGCCGGTAAAAGGCCAGATGATTGTTTTTAAAGCCGAACCGGGCGTGGTTTCACGCATTGTTCTGAGTCAGGGTCGTTATGTGATACCACGAAAAGATGGCCGGGTGGTGCTGGGCAGTACGCTTGAATTTAATGATTTTGATAAAACCACCACGGATGACGTTTTACAGGAATTAAAGCAGGAAGCTTATCGTATTATTCCTGCTCTGAAGAATTATCCTGTGGAAAAACAGTGGGCCGGTTTACGTCCGGGCTCAATTGACGGGGTGCCCTATATCGGTGAACACCCCGAATTAAAAAATCTGTATCTCAATGCCGGTCATTTTCGTAATGGCGTGGTGATTGGTCTGGCATCCTGTCAGTTACTGGTGAACCAATTGCTGGGCCAGGAAACGATTGTTGATCCAACGCCTTATTTATTAAGCGAAGAACGCCTGGTTAATGATTCTAAGGAGATTGATCTTCGTCGGGCTATATAAGTAGAGACGTTGCATGCAACGTCTCTACGTATGCTTAACACCCTGGCGGTCGTTACGTGACTGTAGAGATAAGGCATGCCTTGTCTTTATAATTTGGAAAAGTACGCATTTTTGTGAAGAGCCTCTTTAATCATTTCTCAAAGCGCAGGGAAAAATCAATTGCTTGCAGATGTTTGGTTATAGCACCCGTTGAAATGTAATCAATGCCGATATCGGCTAAACTCTTCAGTCTCTCATGAGTGATATTACCGGAAACTTCCAGTTTTGCCTGATGCTGCTCATAAGAGCGATTGAGAGACACTGCCTGTTTAAGCATCTCATTATCCATATTATCTAATAGTAAAATATCCGCCTCAGCTTGCAGCGCTTCCTGAAGTTCTTCCAGAGTTTCAATTTCAACTTCGATTTTCAGGGTGTGAGGGCTGGTATCACGGGCAGTTTTGATGGCCTTAGTAATGGAGCCGGCCGCCATAATATGATTTTCTTTAATGAGAATACCATCGAACAGACCGTGTCGATGGTTATAGGCACCGCCGCAGGATACGGCATATTTTTGCGCCTCTCTTAAGCCGGGAATGGTTTTTCGGGTATCCAGAAGTTTGACATGGCTGCCCTGCAGGTGCTTAACATAGCTGGCGGTGACGGTCGCTGTACCGGAAAGGGTCTGCAAAAAATTCATTGCAGTACGTTCACCGGTTAATATTGTCCGGGCACTGCCGGTTAAGGTACAAATACATTGATCTTCTGTTATGCTGTCACCATCTGCAAAATGCCAGTCAATATTGACGGATGTTTCTTGCTCATAAATTGATTGCTGATTGAGTTGCTGAAAAACTTCATTGAACCAGGCTTTACCACAGAGTACGGCATTTTCCCTGCAAATCAGATGAGCAGCGGCATGATTGTTTTTCGGGATTATTGCGGCGGTAATATCGCCTGAGCCAATATCCTCGGCCAGTGCCTGAGTTACCTGAGATTGAATGATTGCATAGGGAAGCATAAAAGAAGTCCTAAGTGTTAAGTTTTAAAGCTCAGAATTTAAGGCTTAAATGATTTTATATGGTTAGGTATAATATTTCAAAAAACTATGCAAAAAGCCATGCAAAAAACTATAAAAAAATCTAATGATACACTATATCAGCAAAAAATAGTCTATGGTTACTTATTTTGGTTCTTCACATTATTGCGTACTTTTTGTATTCATTCGGTGAATTCAGCCATTCATAGATGTGGTAGAGACGTTGCATGCAACGTCTCTACGTATGCTTACCACCCTAGCGAGTTTTCAAAGTCTTAAAATAAGTGACCATGGGCTAAGCAATGATTATTAAGAAACTGATGCTGAACAGTCACAAAAAAAAGGATAAAAAATGGAATTAATTACTGGTCTTCTCAATGATCTGAATGGTCTGGTTTGGGGGAAACCCATGCTGATTATGATCTTTGGTACCGGCATCTTTTTAATGCTTGGTCTGAGATTTATGCCGCTGTTAAATCTCAGGCAGGGATTTAAATTGCTCTGGGCAGGTAGAGAGAAAGCTGATAAGGAGAAAACTGGTAGAGCAGAGGCTGACAAAGAAGAGGGTGAAATTTCACCTTTTAATGCATTAATGACTTCTTTGTCAGCAACTATCGGAACAGGAAATATTACCGGAGTGGCGACGGCAATTTTTATCGGTGGTCCCGGCGCCTTATTCTGGATGTGGCTGACGGCATTGATCGGCATGGCGACAAAATACGCTGAAGCTGTTTGTGCTGTACATTATCGTGAAGTTGATGAAAATGGCAGTTATCTGGGTGGTCCCATGTA
>DAOVUK010000067.1 GCA_030632625.1 Gammaproteobacteria bacterium | reverse complement strand
CCAGAGGTTGAGAGAAGCTTCCCCAGTAGCGTTGACGATAAGCTACATGCCCCTCTTTTGAAACTTCAAATGATTCTGGAAAAGTTCTGAAAATATGTTGTTGATTGACTATCTGTATCCTGGGATGCCAGGCCTCATCAAATGCAACTCTTCGGGAAGAACTGTCAGCTGTTGCCAGGCGTGGGTCATGCCATCGGAATTCAACATACACATTGGCTACAAAACTTTGGTTTGCGCTGTCCACTTCATCAATATCGGATACAAATATAGTGGTAAAGATAGTTGTTACTGACTGGGACCCGGCACCCGGGCGAGGAATTTCAGCATAACTATCCACGCTAATTAAAAACAGACTAACCAGTAAAAGCAGACGTATTAACATGCGTGTTGTGAATTGGGCCAGTTCTTATGAGTGCAAATTATAACGGATGATTTCATGCATTGAAAATTGCACGATATCGCTTATCTCATTGAAAAGTGTATCACACTCATTAGATCAGACAAGCGATGAGCCAACAGATTATTTTTGTCCAACATAAGAAAAGGTGCCAGACGTTGCGTGCGTACGAAAACTGCTATTTTTCTATAAAATCCTCAGCGAATTTAACAAGAATACAAATTTTAAGACACGGCTGTTTCGCGTCAATGATCTCGTCCTATTTGACGACAAATAAGATGAGCAATTTGGCTACAGCTTTCTTCAGACGCCTCATTGACTCTCAGTAACCGTGTAGTTCCCTGTAGGGGAACTACTCAGAGATTCTTTAGCCCCCTCTCTTTGCTCTACTTTTCCCTTCTCACAGGGCAAAGGTTGGACTATCATGCCAGTTACGCAATGATGTATAAATGCTGCTAATCACTGGGTAATTGATATGAGTGGACAAGAGATTCTACCGGAGCAACCAGCCTCAGGCTGGCGTTTGAAGATTGGGTCTGCGCTATTCCTGCTCAGCATAGTATTACCATTAGCGGGTGTACCCTTGACGGCGTCGCTCGACATGTCAGCGACGATGACCACTTCTGTCTCCGGGGTTCTCTTAATAGGAGCTGAGATCCTCGGAGTCATTGCGGTAGCGGTCATGGGAAAGAGTGGCTACGCTTACATCAAAAACCGTGTTTTTGGATTTCTAAAGCAATATGGCCCGCCCAGAAAAGTGGGTCGGCTTCGCTATACTATCGGGCTTGTGATGTTTAGTGTGCCGATCCTGTTCGGCTGGGTGGAGCCCTATGCAGCTGAACTGATCCCCAGTTTCACGCGCAACCAACTTACCTTCGCCATTGGTGGCGACATGCTTATACTGGCGAGCCTGTTCGTACTGGGTGGTGATTTCTGGGACAAGGTGCGTGCGCTATTTGTCTACGATGCTGAGGTACGTTTCTAGCGGTTGATATAGGCAAGTGAGTACTGTCTTTCCCCAGGTTTTAAGTCCTCACCTCGATTCAAACAAGCACACTTAAATGAGCGGCATGGGTCGGAAGTATTCTTTTATATCTGCAGCCTGTAGAGAGAAGAAGCAAAAAAAATCAAGGCCGGTTTTCGGCCAAAGATAGACGATGAAGGCATGTTTGAAAGAGATAGTAAATTAATTCTACTTTGGTCGAGTAGACGGACTTCTCCCGATAAGCTGGAAAATAAGTAGATAATACTTTCATTGTACACCTCGCTGCACGCAGCTACTATGTGATTTCTATTCACTATAATAAGTACCACCCGTTGTTATCATGCCCCTCACAGAACCGTGCTGGCGCTATTTACGCACACGGCTCCTCAGCAACACACTCTTCACTTCAAAAGGATAATAAGTTAACCACAATTCTCGGCGTGGGCAAGGGATATAAACTCAAAAGCTTCAGTAGCTTCTCCCAATTATAACACCTTCGCTTTCCTCGACGATTGAGCCATTTAAACAGTAGTTTTCTCACTTCATAAATAAAACAGGAGAGACTTTTACTATTATCAGTGACACCATAATAGGCTATATGTCCTCTCAGTTTCTGTACTGTCTTTTTCAGAATTTCAGCAGTGGGCAGTATTCTATTTGCCCTGAGCCATTCTTTGTAGGCAGCAAGTTTAGCGGTAAAACGTTTACTGGCCGTTTTCCTTTTCATACGAAATCGATTGCCATATTTACTGCGTGAGCAATAATGGGTGAATCCAAGAAAATCAAAGGTCTCTGCTCGTTCACCTCTGGCCTTTGCCTTTGATTGGGCAAAGAAGCCAAATTCAAGCAGCTTTGTCTTTTCCGGTGCCACTTCCAGATGGAATTTCTTAAGTCGTTGTTCCATTTCTTCCATGAATCGTTTTGCATCGGTCTCCTGCTGAAAACAGGCGACATAATCATCTGCATAACGAATGATGCGAGCATATCCGTAACACGATGACTTGACACGCTTTTCAAACCAGAGATCCAGTGTGTAATGAAGGTAGATATTAGCAAGTAGCGGTGAAATAGTGCCGCCCTGAGGGACTCCTCTTTCACTACCCTTATATTCTCCATCTTCCTGTATCCCTGCTTTTAGGAATCGTTTAATGTATCTGAGAACTCGCTTATCAGCTATTCGATGGCTGATAAAAGCCATCAGTTGCTCTTGATCGACATTGTCAAAGAAGCCTTTTATATCCGCTTCAACAATATAGTGGATTGGCTGACCTTCAACCGTATGACTTAATGCTCGTAATGCATCATGGCATCCTCGCTCAGGTCTGAATCCATAAGAATCACTGATAAAGTCTTGCTCATAGATCCTTTGCAGGATCTTGACCAGTCCTGCCTGCACCAGTTTATCTTCCAGTGCTGGAATTCCCAGCGGCCGCTGTTTATGGCTGCCTGGCTTAGGGATATACACCCTTAATACAGGCTTGGGTTTGTATGCCATTTTGTGCAAACGCTCAATCAAATCAGTCAGATTTGCATCCAGTTCACTGGCATACTTCACCTTGGTTATATTATCTATGCCTGACGCTGCATTTTCCCGTAGCTGCGTAAAACATTCCAGCAGAAGCTCTTTATTCATCAGATGAAATAAACTGTTGAATTGACAGCGCTTATCTCTGCTGGCTCTCTCTGCTATGCGTTGCAATTTTGTGTTCACGCTTTCTTCGTTTCTGTACACGATGCATGTGTCCTTACAACGCTGTTGTTATTGTGATGGCCTTTTCTCCAGAGACATTACTCTCCTTCATCAATACTACGCCACCATCCGACTTCCTAAGCTGCTTCAGTGGTTCTTGCTTTATTATCACTTGGTCCACTTACTCTCTTTCCCTGAAAGACGGCTTAGGATCTCCCGAGTTGCCAATCACTCCTACTGTCCAACATGCCATGCTTTACAACCCCGAAACAGCTCTATAACACTTGTCTGGTGCATCATAGAATGGTGACTTCCAGATGCGTAAATCTGTCGTCCTGTTTGTGTAGACATTCTTTCGAGGCTAAATCACTTCAACTTTCGCTTACGGCCTGTTGGCTTGCGCCCATCGTGCTTAACATTTGGGATCACTCCCGCCTGCCCGATGTTTACTATCTGGTGGTTGACCTACCTTGCCAGAGTGGGATTTCCACCCACTGGAATTATTGACCTTGCTCGGCCGCACTACGCATTTTTGTGAACAGTACTAATTTTAACTCTCCTCCGATAGTTTGTTTACATTCATTAACCTGGCACCTCGGTTCACATTAAGATTTTCCCTCTCCATTATTTTTTAGAATCATGGCCTGTCCTTTTTTTTTCAAGCATTTCTACAGATGAGGGACATTTATCTAAGGTGACTGATTTCCACAAATAATAAATCGCGGGGATTACCAGCAGGGTCAACACCACAGAACTCAGCATGCCGCCGATCATCGGGCCGGCAATACGCTGCATGACTTCAGAACCGGTTCCATCACTGTACATAATAGGGATCAAACCCACCACAATGGCTGCCACAGTCATGACTATGGGGCGTACTCTTTGTCCCGCACCTTCCATAACGGCTGCTTTAACATCCTCAGCTGTTAGACATCGGTTTTGATTTTCAGCCTCAAGGCAAAGGCGGCCATAAGCCTGATTGAGATAAACCAGCATTAACACACCAATTTCAACTGTCACGCCTGCCAGAGCAATAAAACCCACACCAACAGCAACAGACATATCAAATTCCATTAAATACATGAGCCAGAAGCCACCAATCAAAGCAAAGGGCAAGGTGCCCATAATGATCATCACTTCAATAATATTTCTGAAGTTGATATAAAGCAGCAAAACAATAATACCCAGAGTCAGGGGAACCACCACAGAAAGACGCTCTTTAGCCCTTACCATATATTCATATTGTCCGGACCAGGCAATCGAATAACCAGCCGGTAATTCCACCTGTTCGGAAACTACCCTCTGTGCCTCAGCCACATAAGAACCCAGATCTCTTCCCTCAATATCCACCAGTGTCCAGCCGTTCAGGCGTGCATTTTCACTTTTAATAGCTGGCGGGCCGTCTTCAACACGGATATCAGCGACATCCGCTAAGGCAATACGATGATTGTTTTTTGTCACTAACGGCAGCAGTTTTATTTTTTCAACAGAGTCACGATAGCTTTGCGGATAGCGCAAATTAATCGGATAACGTTCCAGGCCCTCAATGGATTGTGCGATACGCATGCCGCCAATAGCCGTCATAATCACCTGTTGTACATCAGCAATATTTAAGCCATAGCGAGCGGCTTTATCCCGATCGATATCTGCTTTGATATAACGTCCTCCGGCAACACGTTCAGAATAGACAGAGGCCGTGCCTTCGATATTTTTCAGCACTATTTCCAGCTGCTTACCTATTTTTTCAATTTCTTTTAAATCAGGGCCGGCGACTTTAATACCGACGGGTGTTTTAATACCTGTTGCTAACATATCAATACGTGTTTTAATAGGCATCACCCAGGCATTGGTCAGACCCGGGAACTTCACCAGTTGATCCAGTTCTTTGCGTAAACTTTCGGTGGTGACACCATCGCGCCATTCACTTTTTGGTTTCAACTGAATTACTGTTTCAATCATGGTCAATGGTGCCGGATCGGTTGCGGTTTCAGCCCGGCCTATTTTTCCGAAGACTGTGTTAACTTCAGGCAAGGTCTTGATCAGTTTATCTGTTTGCTGCAGTAACTCCCGGGCCTTACCAATAGAGATGCCCGGATAGGTCGTGGGCATATACATGAGATCACCTTCATCCAATGGCGGCATAAATTCACTACCGATTTGTGTTGCCGGCCATAAACCAATAAACAGTGAAATACCGGCTAAAAAAATCATTGTTTTTGGGGCATCCAGAACTATTTTAATAATGGGATTATATATCCAGGTCACCACACGATTAACCGGATTTTTATGCTCAGGTAGAATTTTTCCCCGCACAAAATAACCCATTAAAACAGGTACCAGGGTAATGGATAAACCAGCGGCCATGGCCATGGCATAGGTTTTAGTAAAGGCTAAAGGGGCAAACATTTTTCCCTCTTGTGCTTGCAGACTAAACACCGGTAAAAAGCTCATGGTAATGATCAATAATGAGAAAAATAACGGCGGGCCGACTTCCAGAGACGCTTCAGTAATGATTTGCCAGCGGTTTTCATCGGTTAAGGGTGTTTTCTCAATATGCTTATGCACATTCTCTACCATCACAATGGCACCATCAACCATGGCGCCAATAGCAATGGCAATTCCTCCCAGTGACATAATGTTGGCGTTAAGTCCCTGGAGATGCATGATAATAAAAGCGCCAAAAATACCAATGGGCAAACTAATAATAATTACCAGAGATGAGCGAAAATGGAACAGGAAAATAGCACAGATCAATACCACAACAATGAATTCTTCGAGTAGTTTCTCGTATAAATTATCAACCGCATGGTTAATTAAGATGGAGCGATCATAAGTTGGGATGATTTCAACACCATCAGGTAAACCTTTTTTAAGCTCTTCCAGTTTTGCCTTAACCAGCTCAATGGTTTTCTGGGCATTTTCTCCAAATCGCATCACCACATAAGCACCAACAACTTCGCCTTCGCCATTAAGTTCTGCAATTCCCCGGCGCATCTGCGGCCCGGTAATCACATCAGCCACATCTTTTAATTGCACCGGTGTACCATTGGCATTCAATCCCAGAGGTATTTTTTTAATATCATCTACTTTTGACAGGTATCCTGTCGCTGTTACCATATATTCTGCTTCGCCCATCTCAACCACTGAAGCCCCTGCTTCCTGATTGCCTCGATTAACGGCTTTTTTGATGAGATCCAGAGGAATGTTGTAGGCTCTTAATTTTTCCGGATCAACGATAATCTGATATTGTTTCACCATCCCTCCAATGGTGGCAATTTCTGATACCCCGGGAACAGTTTGTAATTCATATTTTAAAAACCAGTCCTGCAGGCTGCGTAATTGACTGATATCGGTTTTTCCTGTTTTGTCCACCAAAGCATAGCCATAGACCCAACCCACACCTGTGGCATCCGGTCCCAGTTGAGATTGCGCCGTATCAGGTAATGAGGAGGCCACCTGACTCAGATATTCAAGCACTCTTGAACGTGCCCAATACAGATCCGTGCCTTCTTCAAAAATGATATAAACATAGGAGTCACCAAAAAATGAAAAACCCCGAACAGTGACCGCTTTGGGGACAGAGAGCATTGCCGTGGTTAAGGGATAGGTGACCTGATCTTCAACGACCTGTGGTGCTTGTCCGGGGAATGTTGTTTTTACAATAACCTGAACATCAGATAAGTCCGGAATGGCATCTATTGGTGTTTGTTTTACGGAATAAACACCAAAACCAAATAGGACAAGAGTGGATAAAATAACAAAAAAACGGTTTTTAATAGACCAGTGAATAATGGCGGCAATCATTATTACAGACCCTCTCTGTTTATTTCGATGACTTCAATGGCTCCATCTTCATGCTTCTCAACTAAGAAACGAATGTTTTGTTTTTCTTTTAAATCAGTGATCGGGAGAGTCTTTGTGACCGGAAAATCCATGAGCATATCAGGCCATCCCCAGGCAGGAACTGCCTTGTGCTGTATGGTAAGCATATTATGTCCCGGCATCACATCAACCACTTGTCCTTCAATCCAGACCTGATGACTCTCTTCTTGATTTAACTCATCCATTGACATCTCTTGTGGCTCTTCCATACGTGCAAAAGAAGCTGTCAGACTGGATTCTGAATCAATTAAAAATTGTGCTGATGTCACAATATGATCATTTTCAGCCAGACCTTTTATCACTTCAATGTAATTGCCGCTTTCAGAACCTGTTTTAACAGCAACTGATTTAAACTTACCCTCACCCAGCGCTTTAACTACCCGTTCCATCTCACCATTGCGAATAATGGCTTCTCGTTTAACAAACAATGAATCTTTTTTGAAACTGCTGTGAATTATCAGCCGTGAAAACATATTCGGTTTGAGCAGCTGCTCCGGGTTATTAAAGCGGATCCTCACCCTTAATGTCCGTGTTTTTTTATCCAGTACCGGGTAAATATAATCAACAATGCCTTTCCAGCTTTTATCCGGATAGGCTTCAACATGCATATCGACTGTTTGCCCTGCTTTCACCCAGCCGCTTTGACGCTCAAAAACTTCTGCTATAACCCAGACCGTATCAATCTGGCCGATAGTAAGAACATTCATAGAGGGTTTAATAAACATACCGTCAAGAATTTTCATATCCTGAATAAAACCATCATGTTTAGCAAAGTAGGAAATGCGTTGTTGAATTTTTCTGGTTTTACTTAATTGACTTATCTGACCAGCAGTAATTCCCAGTGACAGCAGTCGATCTTTTGAGGCTTTAATTAATATCCGGTTTTTACTTCTTAATGCGGTGACATATTCTTCCTGAGCGTTAACCAGAGTCGGACTGTATAATTCAAATAATTTTTGACCTTTTTTTACCACATCACCCGTTGCTTTGACAATGAGTTTTTCAATCCAGCCATCAACACGTGTGTGCAGGTGATAGAGTTTTTCTTCATCAAAGTTTATATAGCCTACCGTGCTGATTTCCCGGTCTAACTGGCCTTTTTTAACGCTGCTGACACGAACACCCAGGTTATTTTGTACGATGGGTGATATTTTAACGACACCCTCTTCTCCCCCTTCATCTTTATAAAAGGGCACTAAATCCATTCCCATCGGTGATTTGCCAGGTTTATCACGTCGATAATTGGCATCCATAGGTGCAACCCAATAAAGTACCTGTTTTTCACCCGCAGTCGCCCCACCATTATCACTGGCTGTCTCATCACTGGCGATCAGTCCTGCAGACATTAATTGTTGTTGCAAAAAAGGCTGACCGTAATAACCGCCAACCAAACCGGTACTGACCAGGATAAAACCCGATAAAAGCTTGTTCACAGCAAAATCCTCAATTATTTTAAAGGCGTTTTTACACCGCCAAAGTAGCCGTTGGTATGAATGGTGGAGACGTTGCATGCAACGTCTCTACGCTACTCGGCGGTATTAAAACTGGACGTAAAATATAAAATTCTGGCTTTGCTTTGCAGATGATCAACGGCAATACGCCGCTCATCCAGCCTGGCATTCAAGTCATCAATGTAGGCTCGCATAACATCGGCAAAATCACCTCGATCGGACTGATACGCGACTAATGATGCCTGTGTCTGTTGTCCGGCCTGAGGCAAAATTAAATTATTGTAGAGTTGATGTCGGTTTTGTAACTGTTCTTCATTGGCCGCTTCCTGCTGTAAATTGGCCACTAACTGACGCAGCATTTCAACCCGCGTGTCTTTGAGTGACTGATAGCGATGTTCTTTTGCCAGCAGCTTTTTATCCTGCCGGTTTGCGGTAAACAGAGGTATGTCCATGGTAACCCCTGCGGTGAGAAAATCAGCTCGTTTTGTGCCGTTAGGGTTGTTATCACGGTAGCCATAGCCTACATTGAGTGCCCAGCCGGGCTTATAGCTTTCCTTCGCCAGCTCTATGTCCTTGCGGCTGATTTCCATTTTTTTATCGATTTCAAGTATTTTGGGATGGCTAAAGAAATGCTGGCTGAGCGTTTCAAAATCGTCACTGATCACTGGAATTGATAAGGCAGGGAGCTGAGTGGCCAGAGTTTGAGAACTGTTTTGCGCACCTATCCAGCGTGATAGTTTGGAGCGTTGGGTATTAATGTTTTGGGTAATTTTAACTATCCGATCATCCAGACGGCTGAGTTCCAGCTGGGCACGGATGAGATCCTGCTGATTGTTACGTCCAACTGAGAACATGGATTGAACAATGTCGACCAATTGCGAGAAAAACTGTTTGTTTTGCTTAATCGTTTTCTTTGCCTTTTCCCAGTAATAAATTTCGAAATAGGTTAAGCGTACTTCTTTGATAATACTGAGTTTACGGTCAGATATTTTAGACAGAAGTAATTCAGACTGTTTGCGGGTTTTTTGCTGCCTGATATTGAGACTGTCACCGGAAGGAAATTGCTGAATAATCCCCACCTTAAACTGAGTCATATTTTCCTGATCAAATTCAAAGGTATCAGTCGGCAGGTTATTCAGAATCACTTGCAGTTTGGGATCATTTAACTGACCATCGGCAATAGATTGGGCCGATAAAGACTCCATCTGCCATTGCTGACTGACAATGCCGGGTTCATCGACTAAAGCCATTTTTTCGGCTTGTGCTAAGGTCAGAACTGGCGCCGAAAAGACTGATGATGAAGTGATGACTAACACCAGCCCACAGATAAAAGCAATAATCTGTCTCTTGCTCTTTGTCATTAAAGACAACGAGCAATCTAATCGACAGCACTGATGTCGCATACCATGCATAATATACTCCCAAATCATAATTAATACGTTCTTACCTGGAATAAGCACATGCAATAATTATAGTTCAAATATCATTTTTAAAATCTATTTTACAGTTTCAACATAACACCAGCCTTTCACCAACATTAAATATATTTAATGTTCGTTATTCACTATTTGTAGAAACATTACAAAAACTTAATGTTTGTGTAAGGTTGATGAAAGATGTTTTTTATATAATGGAGTTAGAGAATACAGACATACAAAGAAATTAGTAAATATTTTAATTAACAGACGAAAAAGATCATAAGGGACTCTAGGGAATAAATTCCCAAGAGTCCCTAAAAGGAGAATAATCATGAAACAAACTGAAAAACAAAATTTAACAGTGAATGCTCTCCTGCTGGTTTTATTAGCATTATTTTTCCTGTCCGGCTCATTGATGTGGTTACAACAT
>DAOVUK010000501.1 GCA_030632625.1 Gammaproteobacteria bacterium | reverse complement strand
ATATCGATCATCATACGAAGATCTCTCAGAGCACTGCCATAATCGCCCAGATAGCTATTTGCTTCACGTTCGATTGACAATGATTCTGCAATCGCCTCAGCACCACGCCTGCGATCGCCCTGATGACTCAGTGCTATGCCAAGATGCATTAAGGGTAAGCCTGAACGGGCATCTTTGCTATGATAATCATAAAGTGTTCTCATTGTGCCCAGTGGTGCCTGTCGTAAAGTTGACAGTACATACGCGGCATAGGACTTATAGGCCAGAGTTAAATGTTCCGGGTGCTGACTGTAACGATAATTATATCCGGGTCTTGTAGAACGCAGATATTGCTGTAAGCGTTTAACGGCTGGTTTTAACACAGCGCCAGGTACATCAATACCCTGCTCTTTGCTTTGAATAAGAAAATGACTGGCATAAACAGTGAGCCACAGCTCTTCACTGCTTTGATTACTCCACAGACCAAAGCCGCCATTGCTCAGTTGTTTTGCACTGATTTTCTGTACACCACGGGATAAATATTGTTTACGTTTGGAAAAATCAACGGGGGTATTTTTTATTTTCAGCCCTTTAAGGCCCAATAGTGCCATATTGTCTTCATTCGCCAGCAGCCAGGGGAAACTACTGCTGATAGTTTGCTCCAGACAGCCATAAGGATATTTTAACAGCTGACTCAAATGAGTTGATAAATTAATTGGCGGCTGATTAGAAATTAATAGTTCACCCAAAAGAGTCTCTGCGATTAAATCATCCGTTTTTACCTTCAATATTAAAGACTGATCAGCATCAAGAATACGCTTTTCATTACGGTTCACTGCAGGCCATGCAGGACGTACAGCCAGTTGCCAGTGGCGCTGTAGATTTATCTCATGATCAGTTTGTTGATGGTTATTAATGGATAAATCAATATCAGACAAACCAAACTGTGATTGACTTTTAATAACAAAATGCAGTACTGATTTTTCACCCTCTTTTAACAACAATTCTCTGACGGGTTGTATCACTTCAACTATATCGTCAGCACTGAGTTCAACCTGAATGCTTTGTTGCTGCCCACTCAGGTTATGAATATCAAGTGTCACTTGTGATTCATCATTAGCGGCCAGAAATCGCGGCATTGAAAGCTGGGTCACTAATGGTGCCGCAATAATGACATCCAGTTCAGCCTGGCCAAACGAATTATCATTAAAAGCGACTGCCATCAGTCGTAACTGACCATTAAAATCAGGTATGTCCAGTGAAACACGGGCAATTCCCTGTTCATTAAATAACACCGGCTGATGAAACAAGGACACTATTTTTACTTCCGCTTTCTGCAGGTTTCCTGCACTGCTGATATCCATATCACCACCAAAGCGTTGTTTGCCGATAATTCCTTTTCGACCATCCATAATATTGCCATAAAGATCCAGACTATCAACCGCATATCGACGTTGAGCAAAAAACCAGTCAAAGGGATCAGGTGTTGCAAAATTACTGACATTCAAAACACCCACATCCACAGCAGCAAGCGTGACCATTATTTCTTTACCCTGTCCTGAAGATGCAGGAGAATGTGAAGATGCAGCATCAGCACTGCTTAACCATTTAGGGTCAAGTTTAATGGTGACCGGCAGCATCGCAAACGGTTTACTTTTTTGTGCAGCTTCCAGGGTAAAATTGATCTGGCGCGCTGAGCGGTCAAGCGGCAAATGAATCAAACCCAGCGCCCGCTTAATCTCATTGTGTGCGTTCTCTGTTTTTTGTCCAGTAACTGCATTAAACAGCACAGCAGAGATATAGATATCATGCTGCTGCCAATCAGATGAAATGGGAATATCCAGTTGAAATTCATTCTGATCGTTTAAATCAATATTTGTTTGCCAGAGTTTTTCCCTGTTATTTTCAACCAGAACAATCCCTTTGCCGATAAAGGGTGATTTAATCAGCAGCCGGGCAATATCGCCTGCTTTGTATTGTTCCTTATCTAATGCCATATTCACTTTATCCGGTCGGGTTATTTTTGCCTGCTCATTTTCAGAATACCAGGAACCACCGGCATTAAATTCAATGCTGGTGGTCAGCTGATTCTCCGGATTATGAATTTCAAGTCGATATTCACCCCATTCAACCGGTACTTCAAGCGTTTTCTCAGCCTCGTTAATTGAAATGCTTTGCTTTAATACCGGATATTGTTTTTCGCTATATTCCATTTCCCAGTCATCATTGTCATTGTATGACCAGTAATAATCACGGCGTTTTTTAATTAAAGTGATCTGTAGATTATCGGCCTTTTGTAACTGACCCGACTTATCGGCATTAACAACATCAAATTTAAGCACCGTGTTTTCCAATGGATCATCACTATGGGGTCTGATACCGATCAATGCAGCAGCAGGCCAGATCCGGTACTTTGCCTGGCGTTTAACGGCTCTGCCGCCTGTTTCAAACAGACTGCTGGT
>DAOVUK010000036.1 GCA_030632625.1 Gammaproteobacteria bacterium | reverse complement strand
GCAGGATCTGATTCAGATGTGCGATATTAATGGGCTTGGTCAAAAATTTATCCATTCCGGCCGCATAACAATTTTCCTGTTCCCCATCCATAGCATTAGCTGTTAAAGCAATAATTGGTATATGCTGCTGTTTTTGTTGAGTAAGCTTTTTATCCGATTTTTCCTGACTTAAGAGTTCCTGCTCACGTATATTTTTAGTTGCCTGGTAACCATCCATCACAGGCATCTGGCAATCCATAAAAATGGCATCATATGATCCCTGTCGCCAGGCATCGACAGCCAATTGACCATTTTCAACAACATCAACTTCACATCCAGCTTTTTTCAATAGTGTTTTAGCCACCATCTGGTTGACTAAATTATCTTCAGCCAGCAAAACATGCAAATGCAGGCTATCGTCCTGTGTTATATCTTCACTGGGTGGTCGACCACATCCAACCACAAAAGAATCTGATCCTGATACGTCATAAATAAACTGTTTAAATAATCCTGGAGTAAATGGCTTTTTGATAAAGCCATTCAGGCCGTGTTTTCGGTACCTTTGTTCAAGATTGGATTCACTTTCATCATTAATCACTATTGCTTTAAAATTTACCTGCAGTTTGAGGCTGGCAGAGTCTAATAATAATTTAATATCATGGTCACTGACATTGCTGAAAAATACAACGATTAATGATTTTACTGCTTGTTTCACTCCTTTTGTTAATAGTCCATTGTGTTCTGTAATAAAATCTTTTGCCTGATAAGCCTGTTCAAAGTGCTTAGTTTTTACCTGCCATGTTTTAACTAGCCCAGTGAGTATTTTTATTCCTATTGGTAAACCGCCTATGAGCAGCAGAGTTAAATCTTCCGGCAGTTGCTGATTAATTTTTTCAATCTTTGCCTGATGACTGCCAATTGGACAATTAAATTTTGACCAGAAAACTGAACCCTGGTCTAGTTCACTTTCCAGACCAATTTCACCACCCATTAATTCAGTTAGTTCTTTGCTGATAGAAAGGCCAAGACCTGTCCCGCCAAATTTGCGGGTAGTTGATATGTCCGCCTGATTAAACTTACCAAAAACATACTCGATTTTATCACGGTTGATACCAATTCCGCTATCTTCCACTCTTATGCTGAACTCGACCGACTGACTGGGAAGCTCATGGCAGATCACATCTATCAGCACATAGCCTTTTGCTGTAAATTTAACGGCATTGCTGAGGAAATTAATTAAAATCTGTCTGATACGAATCACATCGCCAATAATGTATTCCGGCATAGCAGAATCAATACGGTATTCCAGTTCGATGTGTTTTTCTTTTGCCTTGAAAGCAATAATATCAATTGCTTCAATAATCAATTGATGAAAATTAAATTGCACTGGATCAATATCCAGTTTACCCGATTCAATTTTTGATATATCCAGGATATCATTGATAATATGCAATAAAGAACTGGCAGATGATTGAATTTTATGCACAAAATCAGTCTGTTCATTATTTAATTGGGTATCTAATAATAAACCGCTCAAACCAATCACACCGTTCATTGGTGTTCTTAATTCATGACTCATATTAGCAACAAAATTACTTTTCTGTTCATTATTTGCTTCAGCAAGTTCTTTTAACTGTCTAAGGTTTTGCTCATATTTTTTCTGTGCTGTAATTTCTATACCATAGACCTGAACCAGGTTCAGGTCATGATGTTCGATCGGGTGAAAATTCCATAAATACCATTTACCATCTGTCTCATTTTCAATGCCTTCAATGGTTTCGTTATTATTAATACATCGCTGCAGTAAATGTTCTATATCATCAGGAAGAATTTCTGCTCTTCCCATCTCATTAAAGCCATGTTCAACCATAAGCTCTGTCATTGCCGGATTGGCATAATGGATCATAGCAGCTTCATCTAATTGTAAAATGGGTGCCGGAGCTAACTCAGGGAAGAGAGATAAACGTTTTATTTCACTCTCACTATATCCTGATTCTGAACAATCTCGAAATAAAATAATAACATCATTGTCTGTATTGCTTCCTTCTGAAGCAGAACTTTCAGAATCCGGAGGAAGTAGTTTGGCATCAATTTGCAGGTAGGAACCTTGTTTATCAACCCAGACCAATTCTGTTATCTTATCTGAAACCAGTGCCTGTTCTTCATTATGCACAACGATATGATTAAGGAAGCAGTTTTCATTATTATGCTGATAACGTCCATCGATGGCACAAATTGTTTCATGGGCATTACGCCCTATAATATCAGCCTGTGACCATTTCAGCATTTTTTCTGCAGCAGGATTAATGGCGATGATATGGTTTTGTGCATCAATATGTATGACACCATCTGACAGGTGCTGATAAAGTCTGATTGCGCTTGTGTTTGATATGAGATGATTGGCCATTTTTATCCAGAATTACTCATAATGATTCATAACCTATTTAAAATAAAGAGCTGAAATAAAGAGCTGAAATAAAAATCTAAACTGCAACGACACGCAATAATCCCAATGGATCAGCTTGCTCATTAAGTGGATCTATCACTTTAACTACCCTGATATTTTCAGCATCATGCTGATCCACCAGATCAATTATTTTTTCTATTTTGCATGCCTGCCCATCTGCTTCATAAATAATTTTCACTTTGGGCAGCAGCGGCTTTTGTTTATCTATTTCAACCACCAGCGCTTTTTCACCATTACTGAGTTCAACGGCACTGGTCAGAGGAAAAATTCCCATTACATGTATCATTTTACCGACCACGGTTTCACTATACAGACCATTTCTGGCAGCCTGGTATATCTTTTTCAGGGCATTGGCCGGCAGCATTCCTGGATGATCACCCAGGCCATGTATGTATTCATCATAGACATCAGCAACCTGTAATATTTCAGTCAGCTTATGAATACTCTCCTTTTTTAACCGCTGGGGAAAACCTCTACCGTCGCTCCGCTCATGATGCTGCCTGACCAGAATTTTGACCCTTTCAGGAAAATCGCTGCACTTATTCAGCACACTTTCAACAATAAGCGGATGCTGCCGAATTAATTGCATTTCGGCACCGGTATAGGCCTTTTTTTTAGCAAAAAGATGCATGGGCAAACGTGACCAGCCCATGTCATGCAGTAAAGCCGCCATGCCCAGCTCATTCACTTCTTCTTCACTGCAGTCCAGTTTCAGTGCCAGGGGTAATATCACGGCAAACACTCCAAAAGCATGATCACCCAGTTTTAAGTCCTGGCGCTGCAAGTGCAGCATGGTTAATAATGCCTGATCATTACGGCTAATACTTTCCAGAGCCTCATTGATCACCGGAGTAATACTTTGAGCAGAGATAGGCCGACCCTCTTTAATCAGAGAGCCCAGCTCATTCACCAGTTTGCTAATTTTCCCCTGTAACACTTTAGCCACTTTCAGCTCTTCATTAAGTGCTGCTTTTTCTACTGTTTTCTTAACTGTAAAATGAGTTTGCTCTTTTACACAGGAAGTCGAATCAGAACGTTCACAGGCTTCTTTAAGGGGAGAGGTGTCAGAAGGAGCGGCAGTTTGGGCCGATGGGGTACTCTCCTGAACACTCTCCTGAACACTCTCCTGAACACCCTCCTGAATATCATCTCCACGGGATAAATCAATATACAATTGCTTAACACCGGCTTTTTTTAATAAAGCAATGTCATTTTCTGCACTGATTTTGCGTCGATGACGTAAAAAAGGACTTTTCATCCATGAGATATCAAGCTCGTGGATATACATTCCTTTTCGTAACTGGGATATTGAAATTTTTCTTGTCGACATGCTGTTTAGTATAGCTGTGTTTTAAAAAAAGTGGGATATAGGACTAAATTCTATTTAACGGCGTAGAGACGTTGCATACAACGTCTCTACTCATTTTACAAAGGGGGGAGAGACAGAATTTTGAGCAGCAGATGAGAGAATATCTTTACATTGATTTTTTGAGGTTTTGTATAACCGGCATCATAGAGGGTCTAACGCCTCGCCAGACATAAAAGGATTCTGCCGCTTGTCCAACCAGCATTCCCAGACCATCACTGATCTGTGCCGCACCATGCTGTGCAGCCCACTGCATAAAAGTCGTTGCCTGAGCCGCATACATCATATCATAACAGCACCCCTCAGGAGCCAGAATATCATCCGGCAGGGGAGGGACTTCACCGTGTAAACTGGCTGCTGTGGCATTAATGATCAGATCAAACTGTTTATCAACTAAGGAATCATAACCACCTGCTGCAATATTTTGTGTTTCTTCATCTTTCATATCAGTAAAGAGTCGAACCAGTTCAGTTGCTTTGGATGCGGTGCGGTTAGCAATATAGAGTGTTTCAGGTTTTTTATCTAAAATAGGCCCTATAACGCCTCTTGATGCACCACCAGCCCCCAAAATCAGAACTCTCTGTTGTGCGATAGCCCAGCCAAGATGATCGACTATATCATTAACCAGCCCGACACCATCAGTATTATCACCTTTAATCTCACCCTCTTTATTGAGAATTAAAGTATTGACTGCACCTGCTCTTTTGGCTCGTTCTGTCAGTGAATCGGCCAGTTTCCAGGCATCCAGCTTAAATGGAACAGTGACATTAAGACCTTTACCGCCATGCCCCTGAAAATGACTGACGGCCTGTGCAAAACCACCGACATCAACATGGATTGCTGTATATTCAATCTTTTCACCAGTTTCCAGAGCAAAGGCCGTGTGGATCTGCGGTGACTTGCTGTGGTTGATGGGATTGCCCATCACTGCATAAAGATCCGGCTTGTCAAAATCAAAAATATCAGCCATTGCTACTGCCTCTCTGACCTTCTTTCAGCCCGGCCTCCTGTTGAAGGACTTTGTTACGCTTAATCACTCTTTTATTGTGATTACGTAAAAATACCACCAGCAGCCAGATCAGGAGCAGAATGCTGATAGCCTGCGTTAAATTGGTCTCAGGATCACCCGGTTCAACCAGCAGATAGAATGTACCCGCAACGCCGGACACACCGCCGAGAAACATAGCCACAATCGCCATGGCAAGAAACACTATAAAATAAATTAAATAAAAGATTATTCGCATACAGCAATCACTCTTGAATTAACACTAGTTAAATGAAAATTTGAAACATATTTGTAAGATCTGCAACACAGCCCAATTTACTCATTCAGCCACTGTGCCACTTGCTTACCGAAGTAGGTCAAAATTCCATCGGCACCTGCACGCTTAAAACAAAGCAGTGATTCCAGAATCACTTTACGTTCATCCAGCCAGCCATTTTCAATGGCGGCCATTAACATGGCATATTCACCACTAACCTGATAAGCATAGGTCGGCACACCAAATTCCTGTTTGACACGGCGTACGATATCAAGATAGGGCATACCCGGCTTAACCATTACCATGTCTGCACCTTCTTCCAGATCCATGGCAACTTCCAGTAAGGCTTCATCGCTATTGCCCGGATCCATTTGATAGGTGCTTTTATCAGCCTTACCCAGATTGGCGGCAGAACCCACCGCATCTCTGAACGGGCCATAAAAACTGGAAGCATATTTTGCTGAATAGGCCAGAATTTTAGTATAAATGTAGTTATTTTCTTCTAAAGCATCACGAATTTCACCAATGCGGCCATCCATCATATCTGAAGGTGCTACTATATCAGCACCAGCCTCAGCATGGGATAATGCCTGTTTTATCAGCACTTCAACGGTTTCATCATTGAGCACATAACCTGATTGATCAATCAGTCCATCCTGACCATGAGAGGTAAATGGATCCAGAGCCACATCAGTAATAACACCCAAATCAGGATAAGCATCTTTCAATGCCTTCACCGCTCGCTGCGCCAGACCATCCGGATTATAGGCTTCTTCGGCACCGTCTGTTTTGGCACTTTGCGGCGTCACAGGAAATAAAGCAAGCGCAGGCACGCCCAGGGCAACCAGCTCTTTTGCTTCTTTTAACAGCTGATCAATACTGACCCGCTCAACACCCGGCATAGAAGCAATGGCTTCACGTTGATTGTTACCTTCCAGGACAAACATGGGATAAATCAGATCGTCAACACTTAAATGCGATTCGCGCATCAGGCGTCTGGAAAAATCATCACGGCGCATACGGCGTTTGCGAGTAAAGGGATACACAGTTGAAGTGATCATTGTCTCTCCTGTGGAGGATATTATTTAAAAGTTTCGTGCAATAAGGCTAAAGGTATCGGCTTTAAAAGGTATCGGTATGGTGACAATATGACCACTGCCCGGGGCAACATCCATTGCCTCACCTTTTTTACTGGTAATGGCTTGCAGTGTAAATGCCTCATTACCCTCCGGCAAAATCAACTCCAGTGTATCACCCACAGAAAAGCGGTTTTTTACATCCACAAGCGCCGTTTGCTCAGCCTCATTATATTCCAGAATCTCTCCGACAAACTGCTGACTTTTACTACGCGAGTGATTGTCCATATAATTCTGGTAATCCTGAGTGTGATGACGCTGATAAAAACCATCGGTATACCCACGATTAGCCAGACTGTTCAGATCGGCATACAACTCCATATCAAAGGCTTCACCTCTAGCCAGAGAGTCAATTGCCTGACGATAAACCTGGGCTGTTCGTGCTGCGTAATAGTGCGACTTGGTGCGGCCTTCAATCTTAAGTGAGTCCACGCCTATCTGCATCAGTCGTTCGACATGCTCCAGCGCACGCAGATCCTTAGAATTCATGATATAGGTGCCGTTCTCATCTTCGATAATGGGCATATACTCACCAGGACGCTCTTTTTCTTCAATCAGATAAACTTTATCTGCATCCGGGTGGCGTTTCATTTTGCTGTCATCAGGAAAGGCTTCGGGTGAGTTCATAGCCGCAAAGGGATCAAAATCGATTTTTTGCGGCTCAGGCGGCACTTTTTGCGGCTCAGGTGGCACTATGGCAACATCACCCGTGACATCCTCTTTAGCATCATGGACCTTATATTCCCAACGACAGGCATTAGTGCAGGTGCCCTGATTGGGATCGCGATGATTAAAATAACCTGACAATAGACAGCGGCCTGAATAGGCAATACATAGTGCGCCATGAACAAACACTTCCAGCTCCATTTCCGGGCACTGCTGGCGAATTTCTTCAATTTCGTCCAGGCCAAGTTCGCGGGATAAAATGACCCGCTCAACTCCCACAGACTGCCAGAATTTTACTCCGGCATAATTCACCGTATTAGCCTGTACCGAGAGATGAATAGTGGCTTCCGGCCAGCGTTCCCTGACCATCATAATAAGTCCCGGATCGGCCATGATCAGCGCATCAGGCTGTAACTCAATAATCGGTGCAATATCATCCATATAAGTTTTTATTTTGGAATTATGGGGGATGACATTGGAGGCAAGAAAAAATTTCTTACCATTTTCATGGGCTTCATTAATACCTATCTCAATGTTCTCATAGGTAAAATCATTATTCCTGGCCCGTAAGCTATAGCGGGGCTGCCCGGCATAAACTGCATCGGCGCCATAAGCATAAGCATAGCGCATATTTTTTAGCGTACCTGCCGGAAGCAGTAATTCAGGTTTTTTTATCACTTTCTTTAAACCAACAGTTAAACAGTTCACAATTATACTCTTTTTTCTTGTTTATGTGCCTTCTTTATTAGAGAATGCTTACCTGAAGCCATCGAAGCTGACTTAATGCTTTTAAATTGGCTCCTTTATATAATTCATCTATGGTTCATCCGGGCTCAGTTAATATAAAGGGAAATTAATTCCGCTTGTACTTGTCTATAATTTTAGTGAGTACAAACAAAGTTTATACTATGAGCCTGTCCCGGCAGGCATGAGAAACATCTGAAATTTAAAGCTGTCAATCTGGGAGAGCACATGTTTAACTTATTTAATCGCGCCACTCTGGCTATTATGCAATCAATCGTGATTGCCTTAATCCTGATATCAGGCACTTATGCTGATTCCGTACCTGCCCCACAACAATTGATGGAAGACACGTCAAAAAAAATGATCGCGGCATTTCAGGAAAATACTGAAGCCATTCGCACAGATTCTAAGGTTGCCGATCAACTCATTAATGATAATTTAGTGCCAAAAATCAATTTTCCACTGATGTCTCGTTGGGTATTAGGTAAAAACTGGAAAAAAGCCAGCCCCGAACAGCAGCAGAAATTTATTGCTGAATTCCAGAAATTAGTGGTGAAATTTTATTCCAAAGCACTGGTTCAATTCTTATCACAAAATAACCTGACTGATGATATCATCACGTTCACACCTTTTCGCGGCAAACTTGATGGTAAATACGCCACTATACGCTCGCAGGTTAATCCTCTCAATGGTGCCGCACCCGTTAAGGTTAACTATGATTTATACCTTAGTAAAAAAACAGGTCTGTGGCAGGTTTATGATGTTTCTGTAGAAGGTATCAGTCTGGTAACGACTTACCGTTCCAGCTTTAAGCAAATTATTTCTCAAAAGGGGATGGATGCTTTATTGTCTGAGCTAGCAAACAAAAATTCGAAGTTAAATAATCCTGAAGCAAAACCTCAGATTGCGAAAAAAAACTAGGATTGCCGGGGCGAACCCCGGCAATCAACCAATAAAATCATTCAATTGCCAGCTCTTTTATTTTCCGGGTCAGGGTATTTCTTCCCCAGCCTAATAAACGCGCGGCATCCTGTTTACGGCCGCCGGTATATTTCAACGCCACGTCAATCATAATCCGTTCCATATTCGGCATCAGAGTGTCCAGAACATTTTCTGCACCTGATGATAATTGTGAGCTAAGCCAGAGCCTCAAAGCATCCTCCCAATTACTATTAACAGCTTCTTCATGAACAGCACCTTGTAATTCCGGGGGCATATCTTCAATATGGACGATCTGGGCAGGGGACATAACGGTTAACCAGCGACAGACATTTTCTAATTGTCGAACATTGCCGGGCCAGGGCTGTTTACTTAAAAAGTCTTCACTTTCAGAGTCCAGGATTTTCTTTTCTACATTCAATTCCCGTGCTGCCCGATCGAGGAAATAACCGGATAATAGAGCGATATCTTCCTGCCGCTCACTCAGGGTGGGCATATGAATACGGATGACATTGAGACGATGAAATAAGTCTTCACGAAACAAACCTTCCTGCACCCGCTTTTCCAGATTCTGATGAGTCGCTGCAATGATCCGCACATCCACTTTAATCGGTGAACGTCCACCCACCCGATAAAATTCACCATCAGAAAGCACGCGCAATAAACGGGTCTGTAATTCAGCCGGCATATCACCGATTTCATCAAGAAAAAGCGTGCCGCCATCAGCCTGCTCAAAACGTCCGACCCGTTGTGCCTGTGCTCCGGTAAAAGAACCACGCTCATGACCAAATAATTCGGACTCCAACAGGTCTTTGGGGATCGCTGCAGTGTTCAGGGCAATAAAAGGTTTATCAGAACGGGGACTATGGCGGTGCAATGCCTGAGCAACCAGCTCTTTTCCGGTACCCGATGCACCATTGATCATGACGGTAATGTTAGACCGGGACAAGCGTCCAATGGCACGAAAAACTTCCTGCATTGAGGCTGCTTCGCCGATGATCTCAGGAGTCTCATTAAGCTGCTCAGACTCACTATGTCTGGCTTTTTCTGTGTTGCGCAGACTGAGTGCCCGCCGTACCAGCTCTACCGCTTCATCAACATCAAATGGCTTGGGTAAATACTCAAAAGCACCGCCTTCATAGGCAGAAACAGCACTGTCCAGATCCGAGTGTGCTGTCATAATAATAACTGGGATCGCTTTATAGTCCTGCTGTAATTTTTCCAGCAAGCCAAAACCATCCATACCCGGCATGCGAATATCAGTCACAATGGTATCAGGCTGGGTGAGTTTTAAAGCACTTAAAACACTTTCCGCATTTTCAAAACTTTCAACCTGAAGATCTGCTTGTTTAAATGCTTTTTCCAGAACCCAGCGTATGGAACGGTCATCATCAATGACCCAGACAATATTTTGCGTGCTCACATTGCACTCCGATATAATTATATTAAGGTGAAAATCTATAGATAAATACGCTGAGTAATGACATAATTTTATTCATCATTTACAGGCAATAAAAGACTAAAAACAGTTTTTCCCGGCTTACTATGACATTCAATCAGACCACCATTCTGGCTCATCAGTGACTGTGCAATTGATAAACCCAGACCAGTACCTTCAGCACGCCCGGTTATAAGAGGCATAAAAATTCTTTCCTGCATATCTTCTGAGATGCCCGGCCCATTATCAATAATATCCATTTTAGCCACCAGCTTATGACGTTTATAACCAATATTAAAATGCCTCAAAATCCGCGTTTTTATGGTAATTATTTTTTCTTTCTGCTCACCTGAATCATCTTCATCTAAGGCCTGGGCTGCATTGCGGACAATATTCAACACCGCCTGTATTAAATGTTCCGGATCAAATATGACATCCGGAATACTGGGATCATAGTCAAAAAATATTTTAACATCTCTGCTTTTATCGGCCTTAAGTAAACTGCGCACACGTTCTGTTACCGAATGAATATTAACTAATATTTTATTAGGCCGTACATTGGGCCCAAGCATCCGGTCAACAAGCTTTTTCAGTCGATCCGCTTCACCAATAATAACCTGTGTGTATTCGGCTAAATCCGGATTTTCTAATTCCCGCTCCAATAACTGTGCAGCACCGCGTATTCCACCTAATGGATTTTTTACTTCATGTGCCATGCTGCGTAATAATGCCCGAATTGTTTCATGTTGTGCCAGAAGATTTTCTTCTCTTGAAATTCTCAGATGCCGATCCAGATGACTCAATTCAAGCAATAAGCGTGTTTCATTTTTACCTGATGCGCCACTTGCTGAAATAGGCTGCACACTGATATCAACAGTCACTTTATGATCATTGATGCGGATTGTTCTTTCCCGCTGTGTAAATGGATGATTGCTTGCCAGTGTGTCACTAATGGCAGCAAACAGATCATCATCAGCTAATAATTTCCTGACTGGTTTTGAGGTAATTTTATGTGAGCTGACACCCAGGAGCATTTCTGCAGAGGGATTAATACACAGGACATTTAACTGGCCGTCCAATAAGACAACTGCAGTATTGAGGTTATCCAGTATATTTTCTGATAATTCATACGAGTGTTTTTTTGGGTCATTCATTGTAGGGCTGCTCATTATTAAGTCTAGTGCAATAATTAAACCAAATCCTTAAACCAAATATTTTATTTTGTAACTTACTGTTTTAATAGGATATATCTTAAATAATTTTACCTGGATTGTTTTAACCTGACTCTATTTTTATTATAACGCACTTTTATAGTGCAAAAAAAAACGCCTTTTATTCAAAAGGCGTTTTTACTGTACAAAATGGTAATTAAACTTACTTTAACAAAAAGTTTCTTAGCATTAACAACTATAGTACATATCAAACTCAACAGGGTGAGTCGTCATGCGCAGACGTGTGACTTCTTCCATTTTTAGAGTAATGAAAGCCTGAATCATGTCTTCCGGGAAAACACCACCGGTGGTCAGAAAGTCCATATCATTTTCCAGAGCTTCTAAGGCCTGATCCAGTGAACTGGCAACCGTTGGTATTTCAGCCGCTTCTTCAGCAGGCAGATCATATAAATCTTTATCCATAGCATCACCGGGATGGATTTTATTCTGAATACCATCAAGGCCAGCCATCAACATCGCAGAAAACGCCAGATAGGGATTAGCCGTTGGATCGGGGAAGCGAACTTCAACCCGGCGGCCTTTGGGATTTGACTCATAGGGAATACGAATTGATGCCGAACGGTTACGAGCTGAATAAGCCAGCATAACAGGCGCTTCGAAACCCGGTACCAGACGCTTGTAACTATTGGTTGAAGCATTAGTAAAGGCATTTAAAGCGCGTGCGTGTTTGATAATACCGCCAATATAGTACAAAGCAATTTCTGACAGCCCGGCATAGCCGTCGCCGGAAAACAGATTATCACCGTCTTTGAAAATCGACTGGTGAACATGCATACCCGAACCATTATCACCAACAATCGGCTTGGGCATAAAGGTCGCAGTTTTACCATACGCATGTGAGACATTATGGATCACATATTTCATTTGCTGAACTTCGTCGGCCTTGCGGATCAAAGAATTATATTTTACCCCGATTTCACACTGGCCGGCTGTTGCCACTTCATGGTGATGTACTTCAACTTCCTGTCCCATCTCTTCCAGAGTCAGACACATCTGGGCACGAATATCATGCAGTGAATCGACAGGTGGTACTGGAAAATAACCGCCTTTCACACCCGGCCGGTGCCCCATATTGCCGTCACGATACACTTTTTCAGAGTTCCACTCAGACTCTTCCGAATCAACCTTAACAAATGTGCCGCTCATGTCTGAACCCCAGCGCACATCATCAAGGATAAAAAATTCCGGCTCCGGACCAAAATAAGCTTCATCACCAATACCGGTTGATTTCAGATATTCGATAGCACGTCTGGCAACCGATCGAGGATCACGCTCATACCCCTGCATGGTTGTGGGTTCAACAATATCACAGGTGATAATAATGGTTGGCTCATCGGTAAAAGGATCCATCACAGCGGTGTCGGCATCAGGCATTAATATCATGTCGGAATCATTAATACCTTTCCAGCCGGCAATGGAAGAGCCATCAAACATTTTTCCATCTTCAAAAGTGCTGGCTTCAACTGTTCTTGCGGGGACACTCACATGCTGTTCTTTACCATGTGTATCAGTGAAGCGGAAGTCGACAAACTTCACACCATTTTCTTCAATCATTTTTAAAACATCAGACATTATTTGTCTCCCGGTGGTTTTGAATTTTTTGTAATTCGTAATCTTTAAGGTTAACTTATGGTTTTGTTTTTTTCAATAAGAGAATATTAATCGTGACGCACCAATAATGTGCAACAAAGAATAAAGCGCACTTAATAAGTGCAATCATAAATTTGTTTACAAAAATCTGGGGCTTCACATTTTCGTACTTTTGTCGGTTTACTACCTAAGCAGTAATTTTGATAAAGAAAAAAGAATGAGGTGGCGCTCGAAATGTGGTGCTGAGAACGGATGATTCGATCGACTGGTTAGCCTTGCGGGGGACGCTTCAAGCCCATCCATGGGTCGCTTATCCTCGGCGTCCTGCCTCGAAATACCCCCGAAAGGCTAACCAGTCCATCAAACCCTCCTGGCCGCATCACATTTCTCACTATTGGTAAAAGAGCCACATCAAAAGATAAGAATAAAGCCAAAGCCTGAGT
>DAOVUK010000229.1 GCA_030632625.1 Gammaproteobacteria bacterium | reverse complement strand
GGTTTATTACCAACCACTGAAACCGTGGGTAGAACTGATATTAATGACTCAAACACCCTGGTTCATGAGAAGTAATTGGCAGGGGATTTCATTGTTATTTCCAATGGAGAAGTTGTTTGAGGCTTATATTGGGCGAGTTTTATCAAATCAGTTAAGCTATTACAATGAAAATAATTATATGATTAAGGAGCAAGTTTCATCTCGTTACCTTACAAGACATCAGGATAAAAATTGGTTCCAATTACGACCGGACTTTGCAATTTATGAAAACAAACAGATTAAGTATATCCTGGATGCCAAGTGGAAGTTATTAGATTCAGATGCAGGAGATTCAAAGCATAAATATGGTTTAAGCCAGAGTGATTTTTATCAGTTATTGGCTTATGGTCAAAATTATTTGGCTGGTCAAGGTGATATGTTTCTGATTTATCCAGCTCATAAGAAATTTAATGAACCTCTGCCAGATTTTTCTTTCAATGAAAAGTTGCATCTGTGGGTAATACCATTTGATTTATATCTTGATGAATTAGTCTTGCCTGCTCAATTCCAGTATTTATTTCAAGAGAAATATTTTTCTCAATCAGAGGCATTATAATGAGTAAAAATAAACCGACTTGGAAATATGTTAAAGTTATTTCTATATTAACCATATGGAGTAAAAATAGTGAGTGGTAAATTAAAGTGTGGTGCCGGATGGTGTATTAAGCTCAGTGAGTAAGCGTTGAAACTCCGGGGATGCATTTAATAACTCTCTTGCCACCTTACGCAACTCATCCACTTGTTCAGCAGGTAATGCCAAACTGGTTGAAATCGTGTTAAGCAGGCGATTTCTTTGTTTATCCTGTATGCCATTAAAATCAATCTGGATAAAAAAGGGCTGGACTTCAAAGTCTGCTGCTTTTGACAGTTGTGCTGCCCACACCTGTAATGAATCTTTTAACAACTGGATAGTTTCAATATTATAACGATTAATTTGTGTTGCGGAAGCTGCATTAAGTTGAGCTAATATAGGCGGTTCTACAGGGCTTTTATCCATTTGGTTTTTTGGCGATACGGCTGCATTAACCATAAGCAATACTAAGTATTTTGGCGGCTTAGCATATAATTTTTCTGATAGCTCAGGTACATTGCTCACTATATTCGCTGTATCATAAAGTACTCGAACCCCCAGGTTATCAGCGACACCACCATCGACCAGATGAACATAGTCAATACGATCTTTCTCAATGTAGCGTAACAGGCCGCTTTTTATTTGCTCGGTTCGAGTATTATCCTGATCTTGTATTTTTATCGCATCGCCAGCTGACTCGGCTTTATGGCAACCATGATAATTTTTTAAAACAATGGGTGCAAATGCAATGGGTACTGCTGATGAGGCTGCTACAGCTCTTGAAACTGGAAACTGTGACAAATCAGAACACAGGAAGTTAAAATATTCTTGTCTGAAAATAAAAGGCTGACCGGAACTTAAATCAGTAGCATTAATTTGCATAAAAGGCATATCACTTCTAAAATCAGCAAATGTTTTTCCATCAAAGATATACTTGTCATAATAATTAATGGCTAATTCAGAACGGTTAAAACCACTGCCGATAAACTTGAACCAGTTTAATGGATTTAGAATACCACTAATGAGTACATTCTGGACATTCTGTTTTAAGAAAACCTCTTCATAATCCTCAAATATCTGATCGCCATACAGGCCATAATAGGCAGCGGTAAAGCTGCCGCCTGAAACGGAACTGATAACATCGACTTCACCCAATAGGCTTTTAGCACCGTTAGCTGAATTAAATATTGAGTCGTGAAGTGCTTCCAGAACGCCATATGAAAAGGCAGAAGCACGAGTTCCACCACCGGAAAAAGACACAAAAAAACTGATTTCACCTCTTTCTTTTTGAGTGAGATTAAAGGAGTGTGGGAGTTTAAGTGAATCGTCGGTTAATTCAATATTATCAATCTTTGACTGGCTTGCACAGCCAGATAAGAGCAGTATAAAAAGAAAAACTGGAGACCATTTTATCAATAGGTTCATAAGTTATTACTATTTAATTTTGTTAAAAATCTCACTCATCAAAGCGGAGAAGAACCAAAATACACAAGAACTGTCCGTGGATATCATGCATCTTCATTGCTTGCTCACTTTTTTCTCTGAGCAATATGCAGGGCATTACCTGACACCGAGAGTGCTGCTTCATGAAATGCCTCGGAAAATGTTGGATGAGCAAACATTGTTAATGCAATATCTTCAGAACTGGCACCTAACTCCATTGCAATGACAGCTTGTGCAATCATTTCAGATGCCTGAGCACCTATAATATGAACCCCTAAAATTCGATCGGTTTTAGCATGTGAAATTATTTTTACCATACCTGTCGTCTTATTGACCGCCTGGGCACGTCCACTGGCAGCAAATGGAAATGTGCCGATGTTGTAATCAATACCGGCAGCCTTTAGAGCTTGTTCTGTTTTACCTACCCAGGCAATTTCAGGGTAAGTGTAAACCACCGAAGGAATCAGCTTATAGTTTACCTCACGATGATGGCCTGCAATTAACTCTGCAACCATGAGACCTTCTTCTGAGCCTTTATGCGCCAGCATGGGGCCTCGAACCGTGTCGCCGATAGCATAGATACCCGGTAATGACGTTTCACAATGGTCATTGACATGAAAAAAACACCCTTCGTCAATAACCAGTTCTGTTTCATCTTCAAACAGTCCCTCACTGTTTGGACGACGTCCAACGGCGACAATTAATTTTTCAAAAGTTTCACTGTGTTCGCCGTCAGAGTCCTGATACTTAATTGTGACAGAATTCTTTTTGCTTTGTGCTGCAAGGAGGCGTGTGCTTAAACAAATATCCAGTCCTTGATTGAAAAATTGTTTTAAGCTTTCTTTGGCGATGAGTTGATCGGCAATCGAAAGAAAGGTGTCTTGTGCTTCAAAAATTTTGACTTTTGAGCCAAGTCTTTTCCAGACACTACCTAATTCCAGACCGATAACACCTGCACCAATGATACCCAGAGTTTTTGGGACTTTATCAAAAGCCAGAGCGCCGCTTGAATCAACAATATTTTTATTGTCTATTGGCGCTATACTCAAATTAACCGGAGAAGAGCCTGTGGCTATAATAATATTGGCTGCATTTAAAGTGATGGTCTTATTGTTATGCAGTGCAACGTTGACATTTTTTATTGTGGTCTGTTTATTCGGGATATCACTATTATTGACAATCGTTGCACAACCCTGGAACCAGTCAATTTTGTTTGCTTTAAACAAGGATTCAATACCCAGGGTTAAGTTATTAACAACAGCCTCTTTTCTATCCATCATTTGTTTAAGATTCAGAGAAATACCTTTAACATCAATTCCATGCAGAGTGAGATCACATTCACTTTGATGATAAAGTTCTGAAGATTCTAAGAGTGCTTTAGAGGGTATGCAGCCGACATTTAAACACGTGCCACCCAATCTTGGTTTATTATTCTGATCAAGCCATTTGTCGATGCAAGCTGTTTTAAGTCCCAATTGCGCACAACGAATGGCAGCAACATAGCCTCCGGGACCTGCACCGATGATTATGACATCATATTCTTGTTTCATTAAGCTCACCTGATCAATCGTATTTTGTAAAATTTAGTATCATTCTCTTTAGTCACCAACTAAATTTCTAATAACATCCTGGATGGATCCTCTATAGCGTTCTTAATAGCAACCAGGAACTGTACTGCTTCGCGACCATCAATAATTCGATGGTCATAGGATAATGCCAGATACATAATCGGACGAATAA
Source organism: Gammaproteobacteria bacterium (assembly GCA_030632625.1). GTDB lineage: Bacteria > Pseudomonadota > Gammaproteobacteria > GRL18 > GRL18 > GRL18. The sequence continues at coordinate 2,204 of DAOVUK010000229.1, read as the reverse complement.
CAATTTCACCATTTTCTACCACCGGGCGATCTTGAATTTTATGCATACCAAGAATTCCGCTTTGTGGTGGATTAAGAATAGGAGTGGACAACAGAGAGCCAAATACACCGCCATTAGTGATAGAGAAAGTGCCGCCGGTAATCTCATCAAGAGAAAGTGTATTTTCTCTGGCCTTAAGGGCAAAGTCTTTTATATTTTTTTCAATACCGGCCATAGTCATCGCTTCGGCGTTTTTTAATACCGGTACCACTAAACCACGGGGAGAGGCGACAGCCACACCAATATCAAAATACCCGTGATAGACAATATCATTGCCATCAATGGCAGCATTAACGGCTGGAAATTGCTTTAAAGCATCCACTGCGGCTTTAACAAAAAATGACATAAAACCTAATTTAACCTGATGGGTTTTCTCAAAGAGCTCCTTATAACGGGAACGTAACGCCATGACGGGCTGCATATTAACTTCATTAAAGGTAGTAAGAATGGCCGCATTTTGTTGAGCATCCAGCAATCTTTGTGCTATTAGGCTACGCAGTCGTGTCATTGCTACACGTTTCTCTTCACGAAAAACATTGTTAGTTGCATTGCTTGTCTGAGCATCGCTGTTACCACTCTCACGGGATGCCTGTTCACTGATTTTAATGAAATCTGAAGCAGCAGGGGAGTAAGAAGAGGGTGAGCATGTATCTGTTTCTGTATCTTCAATGCTGCTGAGTACATCTTCTTTTAAAACCCGGCCGTCTTTGCCGCTGCCGACAATCAAATCTGCATTCAGCTTGTTCTCAATGATCATTTTTTGAGCTGCCGGTGTGATTATTCGCTGAGCTTTATTTTCTGATATTTCAGAGGAAGGTGATAGCGTTGCTTCTTCTGCCTGTTCCTGCTCAAGAAGAATGCCTAATACTTGTTGTGCCAGTACGGTTGAACCATCGCTTTCGACAATTTTTTCCAGTACGCCTGAAACCGGTGCAGGTACTTCTAATACAACTTTATCCGTTTCAATATCAACAATAGGCTCATCTCGCTCAATATAATCGCCTGGCTGTTTATACCAGCTGATCACCACGGCATCAGCAACCGACTCAGGCAGTACAGGCACCCTTATTTCATGTACCATCTCTTGAGAAGAGTGTGCAGATGAATTACTGTCTTTGCTCATTTTGTCTTTTCCTGTTGGTAGCGTTATTTCTATAAAAGCCCTAATGCTTCTATGACCAGACATTATTATTCAGGCTGAAACGACAGTAAAAAAGGAACGGCATAAAGCTTCTTAGGTGTTTGATATTATCGATTTCAGTTTACCTTATGTCTGAGTTTTTTCAAGTGTAGTGCACTACTTCTAATATTAGTCTTATTTTAGATATTTGCTGCTTGTGCTAGAATAGCAATTTCTAATACATTAAGGAAAATAATGGAAATACAAGAACCAATGATTGGCAAGCTTCAGCTAGTTATTAACTGGTCGGTACGTATTCTGGGTCTGCTCATGGTGTTTGTGATCATTATGGGGGTTGTGGATGTAGGATGGACTGTGTATCAAAAGCTAATGGCTCCTCCCAGATTCATCTTAACAATTTCTGACATGCTGGCGACCTTTGGTGCTTTTATTGCGGTACTGATTGCCATTGAGATATTCATCAATATCATTGTCTATCTGAAAGATGATGTGCTGCACGTTAAAATTGTCATGGCGACGGCACTCATGGCCATTTCACGAAAGGTCATTATTCTTGACCTGGATAATACCGAACCAGCCTATCTTTGGGGAATTGCCGCAATCGTAATGGCCGTCAGTATCGGATACTGGCTGGTTGTTTATTATAATCTTGAATTCAGTACCGGTGCTTATAAAAAAACATTGGCTAAAAATAGTCAAAAAGGAAATATCTCTTCAGGCTCAGAAGAGACGGAAGTAGAATCTGTCAATAAATAAGTTCTAATCAAGAGAAAATAAAATGAAACCAATAATGCAAAAACACTGGCACCACCTGCCTCAGGAAGAGGTGCTGGAGCTGCTTGATGCAGACCAGGAAAAAGGGCTTGACCAGCTTGAGGTCGGCGATCGACAGGAAAATTTTGGCCCGAATACTCTGACCCAGAAAAAAGGTCATGGACCTTTGATCCGGTTTTTAATACAGTTTAATCAGGCACTGGTTTACATCTTACTGGTGGCGGTGATTATTAAGATTTTTCTTGGTGCC
>DAOVUK010000132.1 GCA_030632625.1 Gammaproteobacteria bacterium | reverse complement strand
GCACCCAGACTGGATATTCCCACGCAGAAATTTTCATGGCAGGAAGTCATCACTGCAGTGCACGAATCCATGTGGGATATTGTCCTGCCAATACTTATCTTTGTGGGGATTTTTGGCGGCTTTGTGACCATCACTGAAGTGGCGGCATTAACTGCAACTTATGTGCTTTTTGTCGAAACAGTCATCAGTAAAAAAATAAATTTAATTAAAGATTTACCCCATATTCTCATTGATACCACGGCATTAGTGGGCAGTATTTTAATTATTCTGGGGATGGCCATGGGCCTGACTAACTTATTAATTGATTCGCAACTCCCCATGCATTTACTGGAGTTTGTAGAACGACACGTTGACAGTCAACTGCAATTTTTATTGCTGCTTAATTTATTTCTTCTTGTGGTGGGCGCAATGATGGATATTTTTTCTGCTATTGTCGTGGTGGTGCCGCTCATTATGCCTCTGGCCATGCGCTATAATATCGACCCTGTCCATCTGGGTATTATATTTCTGGCCAATCTTGAAATTGGTTATATGACCCCGCCTGTCGGCATCAACCTGTTTATTGCCAGTCAGCGTTTTAAACAACCCATTTTAAAACTCTTTCGGGCTACCTTCCCCTTCCTGCTGATTATGCTGTTGTGGCTATTATTAATCACCTATATCCCGTTTCTAACCACCTGGTGGCAGGATTAATCAAACGGCGCATATTGTACTCTGCTCAGATAATACGCCATGATGCCGTTTGGTCCCTGTACAGAAATATCATCGCCTTGTGTTTTATTCAACAGCGCCTGCGCAAGCGGTGAGTCCATACTGACAAAGCCTCTTTTCACATCAAATTCATCCGGACCGACAATGCGAAACTGCTTTAAATTGCCTTCTTCATCTTCTAACTCAACCCAGGCACCGAAAAAAACCTTTTTATGATCTTCCGGAATACGATCCACCTCAACCATATCATCCAGCCGTTTTGACAGAAATCGCACCCGGGAATCAATTTCTCTGAGCTGCTTTTTTCCGTAGATATATTCTGCATTTTCACTCCGATCACCCTGTGCAGCCGCCTCTGATACGGACTGTGTCACCAGCGGACGTTTCACTTTCCATAAATAGCGCAGCTCTTCCTCCAGGCGGACTTTACCCTGCGGAGTAATATATTTTGAAGCCGGTTTGCGCGGCGGGCGATAACGTCCCATAAAGCAAAATTCCTCTTTAACCTCTATCAAGATGCAATAGAGTACTATTTTTCAGCCATTTTGTGCTATTTTCATTTAAAAATAGGAAAACAGTCACTATATATTAACAATAATGCCAGAAACAGTTCCCTAAGTGGTGTATTATAAAGACTATGAACTGACTGACCAATTAACTGTCTATCACCTATAATCCTAAAAGAATGAAGAAGCTATTTATGTCCCAATTTATAAGACGATCTTTTCAGTCATCTATCTTTAGTCTATTAAAAGGCAGTCTACCCCGGTCTGATAGACAAAGAAAACGGCTGACCATAGTCATTGCTGCTGTTATTCTAAGCATACCATTACTTTCTATCGCCAAAGTTTATAATGCAGAAGAATACATTCATCCGGTCACGCCCGCCAAAGAACACGCTAAACTCAGCTTTGTTATTGCCAAACAACTGCGCTATCAACATTATCGCCATATGGTACTGGATGATGACTTATCATCGACCGTTTTTGATGCTTATTTAAAATCACTGGATCCTAATCGTACTTTTTTTCTGGCACAAGATATTAAAAGTTTTGAAAAATTTCGTTTCTTAATTGATAATGATTTTCGCCGTGGTGAACTGAAAAATGCTTTTTCTACATTTAATCTCTATCAAAAACGTCATGCAGAACGTCTGGTTTACACCCTGAATTTACTGGAAAACAATTACCACAAACTTGATTTTAATAAAAATGAGGAACTGGTTATTGAAAGAGAAGAACTACCATGGCCAGCCAATGAGGAACAACAAAACCAGCTGACCAGACAACAGTTGAAAAATGTAATTATCAGTTTCAAACTGGCAGGAAAGGATGATAAAGAGATTCAGGAGCTGCTCATAAAGCGTTATAAAAACCAGCTCAACCGCATTAAACAGACAAACAATGAAGATGCCTTTAGAATTTATATCAATGCACTGGCAGAATCCTACGATCCCCATACTCAATATTTTTCACCCCGTGTTTCTGAAAATTTTGATATTCAAATGAGTCTGTCGCTGGAGGGCATCGGTGCCATGCTGCAGTCTGAAGACGGCTACACCAAGGTCAAACGCCTGGTGCCTGCCGGGCCTGCTGAAAAAGCAGGGCAATTGAAAGCCGGTGATCGTATTGTCGGTGTTGCTCAGGGCGCTGCAGGTGAGATGGTTGATGTCATTGGCTGGCGACTGGATGATGTTGTACAGCTGATTCGGGGGAAAAAAGGCACCACCGTGCGTCTGGAACTCATTCCGCAAAAAAGCAAAGATGAACATAAAACAAAAACCATTCAAATTGTTCGAAACACCGTTAAGTTAGAAGAGCAGGCGGCCAAAAAAGAAATTATTGAAGTCACTGAAAATGGCATAAAACAAAAAATAGGTATCATAGATATTCCTGCATTTTACATTGATTTTAAAGCCGCACAGGCTGGTGATCCCGATTACAAGAGTACCACACGAGACGTCAAAAAACTCATCAATGAATTAAAACAGGAAAACATTGACGGTCTGATAGTGGATCTGCGCAATAACGGCGGCGGTTCATTACAGGAAGTTAATACATTGGTCGGCTTATTCATTAAATCCGGGCCAACGGTGCAGATAAAAGCGGCGGATGGCCGGATTGCTCAATTAAACGATGAAAGTGATGAAATTATCTATCAGGGTCCCCTGGCTGTATTAGTCAATCGCCTGAGTGCCTCTGCTTCAGAAATTTTTGCCGGTGCTATTCAGGATTATAACCGGGGCATCATTATTGGCAACCAGACCTTTGGTAAAGGTACAGTTCAGGCGCTGCAGCAATTAGAGCAGGGCCAGATAAAACTGACTCATGCTAAATTTTATCGGGTTTCCGGTGACAGTACCCAAAATCTGGGTGTGATACCTGACATTATTTTTCCTGCACTTTATGATAAAGATGACATTGGAGAAAGCTCTCTGCCTGAGGCATTACCCTGGGATAAAGTAAAAAATTCTGAATTTCAACATTACCCGGCTTTCAGCAGTTTGTTCCCTGCTTTGAAAACCCAACACCTGAAACGCAGTAAAACTGATCCTGATTTCCTCTATATTCAGGAAACTGTTGTCCGTATTGATAAAAAGAAAGATCAAAAAGTATTATCACTCAACTTTGAGAGCAGACAAAAAGAGTATAATGAATCCCGTCAGGAACAACTGGAAATTGAAAATAAACGTCGCATTGCCAAGGGAGAAAAACCCTTTAAGAACATCAAAGAACTGGATGATGAAGACGATATTCTGGGTTTAAATAAAGACCATGATGATGAGGAAGATGAAGATGATAAAAAAGACAGTGATAGTCGAACATTTCTTCTGGAATCAGCAAACATCTTGATGGATTATATCCAGTTAAAACAAAATTCCTTAGTCCACAAATAGGTTCTTCACAGAAATGCGTACTTTTTTGTATTCACTCGGTGGATTTAGCCATTCATAGATAGGGTAGAGACGTTGCATGCAACGTCTCTACGTATGCTTACCACCCTTGGCGGTCGTTACGTGACCGTAGAGACAAGGCAAGCCTTGTCTCTACAGTTGTTCACATAAAATAAGTTAAGGCTAAAAGAATTGCCAGGTCAAAATATTTATTAATATTTCATACAGTTACAGATAGATGGTTATTTTTTAATCAATACTTTTAAGCAACACTCTGAATTTTAAACTAATTATAAAATAAGCCCTTTTTTTTCATCATTTTTCTTGCTCAATCCATATTCCTGTCCCATAGTTAAGATTGACTCTAAAATAATGATTTAAATTGACTGGTTATTTTAGAAAAATCCGCAACAGAGCGATGTGTTAAAACACCAATTAACCCATGTTTAAATCTGTTGCGGTTGTCATTTAATTAACGAGGGAGTAAAGAATGTTTCATTACACCAAACTTGATATGTTTTGCAATGATGTAAAAGAGTACGCTGATGCTGATGGTTATGTGCCTGAAGCTGAGGATATCTGTCAGGATTTCAGCTATCCTGAAGAAAAATTCAAAGATCTTAAAAACTGGACCCAGCATATACAAAGTTCCGTTCATGCCACCCATTCAGCCCAACAAAAACTTCAAGCCTGGCAAAATAGGCTCTAACTTCTTTCATTAAGACTGGTTTAAAACAGTCAGAAACTCATCGCCATACTTTTCCAGCTTAGTGGAGCCTACGCCATTGATCTGGCTAAGCTCATGTAATGTGGTTGGATGATATTCCACCATTTCCATTAATGTCGCATCATGGAAAATAATATAAGCTGGAACGCCCTGTTCCTGAGCCAGCTTATTTCGTTTTGAACGCAAGGCTTCCCATACAGCTTTCTCTTCAGACTGATTAGAAAAGCTATTGGAAAAGCTGCGATGAGTTTGAGCTGACTTTTTTCGTCTGGCTGTTTTTCTGGCTTTGGCAACATCTTTTCGAAAATGAACGGTTTCTTCACCCCGAAGCACCGGACGACTCTCCGGCGTCAGCTTGAGTGAACCAAAACCATCCATATCAACAGCGAGCAGTCCTCGTGCCATCAACTGACGAAAAACAGAGCGCCATTGAATTTCAGACAGTTCCCGGCCAATAGCAAATGTTGACACCTGGTCATGCCTGAATTGTTCAATACGCGGTGTCATTTTACCCCGTAACACATCAATCAGATAGTTCACACCAAAGCGCTGACCCGTGCGATAAACACAGGACAAAGCCTTTTGTGCTTCAGTGGTACCTTCCCAACTTTCAACAGGTTCCAGACAGTTATCACAATTACCACAGGCTTCCTGCTGCTGTTCACCAAAATAGCCCAGCAAACTGGTACGACGACAGGAAGTAATTTCACAAAAGCCCAGCATCGCTTCAAGTTTTCGCTGTTCCAGTCTTTTTACTTCTTCTATTGCCTCTGAACCGGATAACATCTGTCTTAACATAATGACATCCTGCAGACCATAAACCATCCAGGCATCTGCCGGTAAACCATCCCGTCCTGCACGGCCGGTTTCCTGATAATATGATTCAATACTCTTTGGCAGATCCAGATGAGCAACATAGCGAACATCAGGCTTATCTATTCCCATCCCAAAGGCAACTGTCGCCACAATAACAATTTCTTCTTCTCTTAAAAATCGTTCCTGATGATTTTGCCGCACCGAAGCCGAGAGACCCGCATGATAGGGCAGTGCTTTTATCCCTTGATTTTCCAGCCAGTGGGCGGTTTCATCCACTTTTTTTCGACTCAAACAATAAACAATACCGGCATCCTGAGGATGCTCAGTATTAATAAATTGCAGTAATTGTGCCCGGGCATTATTTTTCTGTGTTATCCGGTAACGAATATTAGGCCGATCAAAGCTGCTGATAAATAACCGGGCATTGCCCAGACCCAGTCGCAGTGAAATTTCTTTGCGGGTACTTTCATCAGCAGTTGCCGTCAGGGCAATGCGCGGAACTTGCGGGAATTGTTCATGAAGAATCGATAATTGTATGTATTCCGGTCGGAAATCATGCCCCCATTGAGACACACAATGAGCTTCATCAATAGCGAATAAAGCGACATCAATCTGATGCAGAAGATTCAGGGTGCGAGCCTGACATAAACGCTCTGGTGCAACATACAGCAGATCCAGTTCAGCACGCATCAGCTGCCCTTCTATTTCCTGTACTTCCTGAAAAGACAGACTGGAATTTAAAAAAGCAACCGCCACGCCCTGCAGTCTTAAGGCCGCAACCTGATCCTGCATTAGAGCAATCAGAGGGGATACAACAATACCGGTTCCATCACGAATAATGGCCGGGATCTGATAGCACAGCGATTTGCCGCCACCTGTCGGCATCAAAACCAGAGCATCCTGACCGGACACGATCCGATTAATTATAGATTCCTGTTCACCACGAAAAGCACTATAACCAAAGACCCTGTTGAGGACATCTAAAGGTAAAATAGGTTGAGCAGACTGCATCTATGTCCTTAATTAGGGCAGAATTTTTATCACAACTGCGACAGTAGACGTAGAGACGTTGCATGCAACGTCTCTAAAAGAACTATTTTAACTGCTCATGCAGCAGGTTAAGAATACGATATGACGTTTTGGACGTATCTGGCTGGCCATTAGAATCCAAAACAATAATGACAGTATCATCACCTCGAGCAAAGAGTTTAATTTGATATTTACTCTGATCAACGGCCACTTCGTCTCCCCAGAATTTCAGACCTGAGAAAAAACCACCCTTTTCTTCAGCCAGAGGATCAACATATTGAACATAATAAACACCTTCTTCACGATTACGATCTTCCACCACAAAACTGATGCGATCCAGTGAAACACCGGTACGACGCCATGCTCTTGGGAAAGTTTCCTTAACCACAAGACGTGAATTGCCCTGAGCATTACGGGAGATAGTCGCTCTATCCACTTTCCTGGTAGCAGAGCGTGCCAACAGAGCTTTGGCCTTCTGTTCTTCAACGCCCATGTAAACCATCATTCGACCCAGCATTTCTGCCTCTAGTTCAGGATCACGTGGTCGCGGCTTCCAGATTGTACGCTCTGTGGTTTCACTTTCTATAACCTCTTCCATACCATAATGAGTGAGGAAAAGATTAACCTTCCCGGCTTTATCGCCCTCTTCAATCCGAACACGGTATTTATCCCGGGTTCCAGCAGAATAAAAAGATTCCAGAACGATGCTTAATGTCGAGCGAATAAAATCCTGGGGGATATCTGCACGGTTTTCAGCCCATTCAGTCTCCAGAATACCAGTGCCTGGATTCTCACGTTTAATCAAAATACCGCTGTTAAGCCAGAACTCCCGCATTTTTTCCCATGTCTGGTCTTTAGTACCGGTAATAACCAGATGCCGGACATCCTCACCTTCCCGAATGAGCTCAATATTGTCCTGCTCAGGTAAAACCTTATCAACAACTATCCGATTACCCTGACGTTCTTTGGCATAATCCTGATACGAAGCTTCACCACCTGTATTGATATCCGGGACAAGCATCATTTCATCATAGGTTGCTGTGGTCAGATCAGGCGGGATCTCCAGGGGTTCTACATCACGACTTTGTTTTTTATAGTCAACTTTTCGTCCGGCAAAAGTATCATCCAGATCAGGCATAGAATCACATGCCAGCAGCGCTGAAGAGATAGCAGCGACCAGAGCCAATTTAGTGAATTGGCTGAAGCCCTTATTCCGGCTGAAGCTCTTATTCTGGCTGAAGCTCTTATTCTGGCTGAAGCTCAGATCTTTATTTTGACTGAGGCTCTTATTTTTGTTCTTTAAAGCGCTTTGTTTCATTACATACCTTGTTTTTCTACTTAACTGGTTGATCTCTAAATTTTTGTTATTTTGCTCTGTTAAACGGTCGCTTTTAAGAAGCCTGTTTTATAGCATCACGGATCACATCATAATATTGTGCGTCCAGGATTGTCAGCGGCAGCCTGATGCCTTCAGGAATCAGACCCATTTCATACAATGCCCACTTTACCGGAATGGGGTTTGACTCAACGAACAGCTTACTATGCAATGCCAATAAACGCTT
>DAOVUK010000360.1 GCA_030632625.1 Gammaproteobacteria bacterium | reverse complement strand
GGCATTAGTCGCCATTGGCGGTTTGATTGCTACTGGACATCTTGATTTATGGCCGACATTATTCTGGGCATTTGCCGGTGCCGTAACCGGCGACAATTTAAGTTTCTGGATCGGCGTATACTTTCAGGAACCATTACATAAATCAGAACTATATAAAAAACATCAGCAGGCATTTGCTACTGGTGAACATTTTTTTCACCAGTATGGTATTTACAGTGTGGCACTGGGGCGCTTCATTGGCCCGATAAGAGCCGTAATTCCTGCCATTGCAGGCACTCTTGGTATGTCAGGGCGATTATTTTTTATTGTCAATGTACTTTCTGCATTCATATGGGCACCCGCCTATATTCTACCGGGGTTTCTGCTGGGCGATTTCTATAACACTATAGAAAAATACATTCAGGTGGAGTTATGGAGTCTGTTTTTGATTGGCATTTGTGCTTTGATCGCATTTTTGATCATAAAACATTCACAGCATACAAAAAAAAGCATTGCCTATATTGCATTAATTCTGGCTTCACTGATGTCTTTAACAATTACTCAGATAAACTTTCTGTAACCCGGAAAGATTACTCTGAGAGCAGTCCAAGATTAAGCATTTCGTCATAAAGCATAGCCAGACGGCTCATCGGTTCATTCAATTCAAGCAGCTGCTGTTTCTTTGTCATGGATAAAGGTAAAAGTTCACTGAGACGTGAACCAACCCAGCTCGCATCATCGTATTTCTTTGCTAAAGTAATATAGGGATGCTGCAGGGCGGCAAAGATTTTTTTCAATACATTGACCATCGATTGATATTGCTCAGGCAGAATGTCTGTTGATTCCTGTTCTATAAACTCCACATCTGCAAGTATTAATTCATTGCCCTGAACATATTTATTGATCACATTAAACTTCTGTTTTCCTTTGACCGAAATCCCTAACAAGCCATCCTTGCGGTGTTCCCAAAAGGTAATTTCGACTAAAGTGCCTACCAGAAAAATCTCAGGAGCAGGCCCTACTTCACTGCCGTCACTTATTAAACAGATGCCAAAACAACTTCCTGTTTTCTCGCACTGGGTGAGCATATCCAGGTAGCGAGGCTCAAAAACCTTTAGGGCCAGAGTTCCCTGTGGAAACAGGATAGATTTAAGAGGAAATAAAGGTAATTCTTTTATTAGTGAAGACTTTTCATCAATATTTTTTGAGTAGTTCATAACATTTAAGCTCATATTACTCATTCATAATAAAAATTAATTGTGACCCCAGCGGGGAATCAGGTTTTGTTTGATATCTAAATGATCTAAAATTCTTGCGACGACAAAATTCACCAGATCAGCAACTGTTTCCGGCTGTTGATAAAAGCCAGGCGAAGCAGGCATGATAGTGACACCTATCCGGCTTAGCTTCAGCATATTCTCAAGATGAATTGAAGAAAATGGCATTTCTCTGGTTAACAGAATTAATTGTCTGCGCTCTTTTAACATCACATCAGCAGCACGTTCAATCAAGTTATTACTAGCACCCTGGGCAATTGCCGACAAAGTACCCATTGAACAGGGGCAAACAATCATAGCACTGGCAGGGTTTGAGCCGCTTGCAACTGGAGATGTCCATTCATCCTTACCATAGACGTTCAGTCGCGGGCTGTTCTGTTGCTGTTGTTGATGTAAAAGCAGTGAGTCCGAAAAATAGTCTAAAAAAAACATTTTTAAGTCATTGTCATTATCCGGAAGCTGCAGGTTTAATTCAGTTTTAATCACTACTTTTGCAGCCGAGGAAAGTAACAGGTTTACCGTCACTTGTGAGGCCAGCAGATTATGCAATAATTGAATAAAATAAGGTGCACCTGAGGCACCGGTCACTGCAACCGTAACAACCTTGTCAGTCATTTTTAATTAACCAGTTTTTGTAACAATATATTTTATGAGCCGGACAGACCATCTAATAGTTTTTGATGAATACCGGAAAAACCGCCATTACTCATTACCAGTAAGTGATCGCCAGGTTTTGATTCAGCCAGAATATCCTGTAACATTTGTTCTATATCACTATAACCATGGCCTCTTTCACCCAATAATTCAAGCATATCAGTAAATTTTGTTGCATAGTCATCAGGCAGATAAATAAAAACCTCATCTGCCTGCTCTAAAGAAGCAGGTAAAGTTTTATTGTGAATCTGCATTTTCATCGTATTTGAGCGGGGTTCAAGAATTGCTATAATACGTTGTTGATCGCCTATTTTACGTCTTAAACCATCAATGGTCGTTGCTATTGCTGTGGGGTGGTGAGCAAAATCATCATACACAGTGACCTCATTCACTTTACCTCTGACTTCCATTCGGCGTTTCACATTCTTAAATTCAGCCAGTGCTTCTATTGCATATTTAACCGGAACGCCGGCATGCCGCGCGGCAGCAATAGCGGTAACGGCATTACTGACATTATGCAGGCCAAGTAAATTCCAGCGCACAACCCCCTGAGACTGCTTATTCCAGAATACTTCGAAGGTAGAGCCGTCAGCCTGTAGAGAGCCATCAGCTTGTAAAGAGCCATCAGCCCGAAAAGAGCCATCAGCGGGGTGAGAGCCATCAGCAGACAAAGAGCCGTCAGCAGTTTCTTTAGTCAGCAATCTAACAGACCAGCCATGTGTAATATCAGTATTTGAATATTGTTCTTTATGACTCCAGCAACCCATATTAAGTACATCCTGAAGTGAGGCGTCGTCACCCGGATAGATTATCAGGCCGTTTCCGGGAACGGTGCGCAGCAGATGATGAAATTGCTTTTTAATGGCATTCAAATCCTCAAAAATATCGGCATGATCGAATTCGAGGTTATTTAAAATAACAGTTCTTGGATGATAGTGCACAAACTTGGAACGCTTATCAAAAAAAGCGGTATCATATTCGTCCGCTTCGACCACAAAAAAAGGTAAATCGCCATTTCGGGCTGACACAGCAAAGTTTTCCGGCACACCACCGATTAAAAAACCCGGCTTTAAACCGGCATATTCCAGGATCCAGGCAAGCATACCACTGGTTGTTGTCTTGCCATGAGTGCCTGCCACGGCAAGCACCCAGCGCTCATGCAGTATATTCTCAGCAAGCCATTGGGCACCGGAAGTATAGGCTATATTTTGCTCCAGGACATATTCGACTGCCGAATTACCTCTGGAAAGTGCATTGCCGATCACCACGACATCAGGACAGAGTTGTTTTATTGCATCTGACTCAAATCCCTGAATAAGCTCAATTCCCTGCTCCTCAAGTTGTGTACTCATTGGCGGATAAACATTAGAGTCCTGGCCGGTTACTTTATGGCCATTGGCTCTGGCGAGCAAGGCAATACCGCCCATAAATGTGCCGCAGATGCCGAGAATATGCACATGCATATGATTAGACTCCTAATATATTGATCGAGATGGTATTGAAAGTAATAAAATAAGTGATCGCTAATGCAAATCCGAGAAAAAAAGAAACATTAAGCGCTTTTTTATAAATATGTGCATAAATGCTCAGTACCCAGAAAATAAGCAGCAGATTAATCATTGCATAACTGTCATTTGATAAAATATCAATTTTCCAGAGAAATAGTACTGGCACGAAACAAAGTATATTTGTGAACAGGCTGACACCGACAAAAGATATTGCTGTTTGCAAAAAGCGATTGCCTAATTTAAACATCATTAGCCAAAACCAGGTAAAAACGAGAAGGAAAAAAACTGATAAACCGGCAAGTAAAATTGAGGGCCAGGGAGCATAAACACTGAGCCCTAAAAAGGTTTCAATAACAAAGTTGATGATGAGTAAAACAATAAATAGATTTGCAGAGGATGGGACATGTTCTGGTCCCTTTTTGAATCGACAGAGGTCTCCGAATAAACGAATTAATGCTTCCATACATTCCTGTAAATATAATCCTAGAAAAATCACTTGAACCTATTACGAACGCCCATGGCACCGAACCTTCATGGCTTTCCAAAACATTTTAACTTCACCCGTAGGGTGACTACGAATTAAAGCTAAAATAACTTGTAAAGCCAAGAATCTTCAGCACCCTGAACGCTCTCACTACGATTCAACTGATTTTTCCAGAATAATTGAAATACGCTCAAAAAATTGCGGATGATTAATATTTTTAATGTTAACACTAGATCCAAATAAGCGCTACATAGAAATATCTTT
>DAOVUK010000309.1 GCA_030632625.1 Gammaproteobacteria bacterium | reverse complement strand
CACTCCCAGCGAGAAACGTGATGCAGGTAGGAAGGTGGTCAGGTGTTGTTTGCCTTGCAAGGGGCTTTTCGAGGCAGGACGCCGAGGAAGAGCGGCACAGGGATGTGTTCAAAGCGTCCCCGGCAGGTGAACGACACCTGACCGACTTCCGGCTTTAAAAACACCACTTTCGAGCGCCCCCTCAGGCATTGTCAACAAACAGCAAGGCACTGATCACATCATCTTCAAGGTTAATCCGGTCTGCAAGTAATTCACCCACTGAATTCAAACAATACTCCAGCCTATCATAATCCACTGCTGAAACATCGCTGTTATACCTGTCATGAAAATCCAGAATTTTTTGGGTATTATCAACAAGTTCCGGATAAACACTGTCTGCTATTTTTAGCACACTCTGGCGCCGCTCTTTCTTGTCTTCAAGATAATTGTAAAGGTTAAAATGTGCTTTAGCGCTATAATCAACCACCGATTCACAGAAATCTTCTAATACTTCCTGAAGAGTGTCATTCATTTCAAACGGTTTATAAGACATCACATCTTTATACTGGGTCAGGGTTTCAGTGCGAGATTTAATCAGAGATTCGATAATAGTTCGGGATTGAACTCGACGATCTTTTACAATTGTATCAGCCATTTTATTGTCCTGTTAACTGCTAGTTTTGCTCATAACTCAGTCCCAAAATACGATTTATTCAGTGAACTAATTTAGAATTAAAAATATCATTTTTTACATCTTACCTATTATTTAATAAAAAATCGAAAATATTCTATATTTTCCATGTATATAATGATTTATTTGTTTTTTCTACAGACTTTACTGGTGAACAAAAGCTAAAATTGATCTTGGAAAAATACAGCGTTCTATACTATAGTTGCATTAGCATAATACCGGCATGCTGCGACACACAAACTAAAGTTATTTATTTATCTGCCGTTATATCGATATAACAAAACTAATGTAACAAGCGAATAGAACCAAGAGAGTTTTTACATTTGCTGTCAGGGAAAAGCCCCCGGGGAGCTATCCCGGCGTATTAATTAAGAGAAACAAACTATGCCTAATTTTATTCAATCTGTTGATGAACGTACCAACCTTGCAGGAACTAACAGACTTGAAGTCCTGCTGTTCAGTCTGGGCACAGATGATTCGACTAAAAGACAGGAAGTTTATGGTATTAATGTTTTTAAGGTTCGGGAAGTCATGCAGGTCCCGGATATCACCCATGCACCTGATATGCCTGATTCCGTCGAAGGTATGACCAGTCTTCGAGGTACTATGGTTCCCGTGGTTAATCTGCCCAAATTCTGTGGTCTTAATATTTCCGATGAACCGCAAATTCTTATTGTGACTGAATACAATAAACACATGCAGGGCTTTTTGGTACATTCTGTGGAAAACATCCTGCGCTTACAGTGGAATGATATTAAAGTGCCCCCGCCTATGATGTCTGATCGCTTTGGCGGACTGGTGACTGCCGTCACAGAATTACAGGATGGCCGGATTGCTATGATTATGGATGTTGAAAAAGTATTGTCTGAAACGGCTCATTTTGCTCAGGAAGAGTCTTATTATGAAGATATTACAACTCTGCAAGATCAGGGATTTACCGTCATGTTTGCCGATGATTCTTCCGTTGCCCGCTCACAGATTGAACGTACCCTGGATCATATGGGTGTTGCCCACGTCAGTGCCATTAACGGCTCTGAAGCCTGGGCTAAACTCAAGGAAATTGCGACTCGTGCAGAAACCACAGGACTGCCAGTTAAAGACTACATTCAAGCCATTTTAACTGATGTCGAGATGCCTGAAATGGATGGTTATGTACTGACCAAGCATATCAAAAATGATCCCCGCTTTGCTGGTATCCCGGTCATTATGCATTCATCTTTATCTGCGGAAGCCAATATGTCATTAGGACGAGGAGTGGGTGCTGATGCCTACGTGGCTAAATTTGAACCGAAAGAACTGTCTAATAAGCTGGTAGAGATACTCAACCATGGCACCAAAGCCCTGAAGGATAACTCTTAGGACTGATGGCTTCTAACAGGCTGATGGCTTCTAACAGGCTGATGGCTCCTAATAGGCTGATGGCTCCTAATAGGCTGATGGCTCCTAACAGGCTGATGGCTCCAGCAGTATTATTTTCACTCATTTTAAATTCCATCCTGATAGCACCACTCTATGCTGCCCCCCCTGTTCCTGAAGTTTCTATTTCGGAAAGTAAAAGTATTGATAATGAAGATATTAATAATGAAAGCGCTGACAGTGCGGCTGAAACTCAACTGAATATTTCTTCACAAAAGCAAAGTTTTACTATTGGTATTTTAACTCAAACTCTCCCTGATTCTATCAAAAATTCACCCTGGCAATTTAGTTTTGAGCGTTTAAACAAACACTCGGAATATCATTTTAATCCTCTGTTTTTAAGCATAGAACAATTAAGCAGTGCTTTAGAGAATGATGAGCTGGACTTTGTTATTTGCGATGCGATTAACTATCTTGTATTAGAAAAAGAATATGGTCTTTTACGTTTACTTACCCGGTCCGTACAATATTCTGACAGTTTTATCACCGCAGAAGGTTTGTCTGTTTATACTCTGGACAATAATTCCCATATTACCCGGCTGCAGGATCTGAAAGATAAAAATATTGGAGTCATCGATAATAATTCATCAATATCATGGTTATTTTTAGAAAAGTTTTTGTTTAAACACGGGCTGATTGCAAACACGAATATCACACTCAACCCCATTACAGATATAAATCAATCATTGGTCCTATTACAATCAGGTTCGTTCGATGCCATTATCTCAAAGTCTGGTTTTATTGATAAATATATTACTCAGGAGAGTATAGAAAGTCTGAGACTGATTAACCCCCGACATGGCTGGCAGACTCCTTTTTTACACAGTTCTGTACTCATTCCAGAGTGGCCGCTGGCAAAAGCCTGGTTTATTGATAACGAACTAGCCGGTCAGGTTGTGTCACTCCTGCTGAATCAGCACAATAGTAATTCCAATGAATCAAATTCCTATTTTTTACCTCAATATTATTGGGGCATTGCACAAAATTACAGCAGCTTAAATAAACTGTTTTACTTCTCCGATCAGCTTGCAGAAAAAAGCAATATTAAGCAAAATAGTTTTTCCAAAAAAATACAGTACTGGATTAGTTTTATCATTATCTGCTTTTTAGTTATTATTCTAATTATGTATCTGCGTTCATCAAGAGATCTGAACAACCGGCTCACTGCATCAAAAGAATCTCTGGAGCAGGAAATCAAAGAGCGGCAGCATGCTCAGGAACAGGCTCTGAACCACCAGGCTGAATTAGCACATGTGGCAAGACTCAGTACTATGGGTGAAATGGCCTCCGGCCTGGCTCATGAATTAAATCAGCCGCTGTCTGCCATACAGACCTATGTTCAGGGCTGCATACGGCGTATTAATATGGGTAATGATGATCTCGATGCCATTGTTAATGCCTTAAAATTAACGGTGCAGCAGGCCGATCGGGCAGGTGGTATTATTCGTCGTTTACGGAGTTTTGTGCGCAAAGGTGAGTCACATAAAACCTATAGTGAAATTAACCAGATCGTTCATGAAGTCACCGGTTTCCTCGAAACGCAATTTAACAACAAGCAAGTGGATCTGACACTTGATCTGGAAGAAGATTTACCACCTGTTCTTGCAGATATTATTCAAATTGAACAGGTGCTTATTAATTTGCTCAAAAATGCGATTGAAGCCATGTCCAATATTGAGAAACCCGTCATAATTGTTTCCACCAGACACTCTAATCATAAAAATATCGAATTATGTGTTATTGACAGTGGTCATGGAATCAGTGAAGATAAGCTTAAACGGATCTTTAATCCCTTTTTTACCACAAAAACCAGCGGTATGGGGATGGGTTTATCTATCAGCAGCTCTATCATTGAGGCGCATGACGGTAAGCTATATGCCGAAAACAACACCGGACAAGGTGCCAGATTTTGTTTAACATTACCTTTTACAGAAGAGCAAGCAGGAAATAATAATGAGTAATGATGCCATCGTTTTTATTGTGGATGATGATGAAGCGGTCAGACAGTCAACTGCCTGGCTAATTGAATCAATTGGTCTGAAAGTGACGAGCTTCACTTGTGCTGATGAGTTTCTGGAAAACTACAATAATGAGCCGGGCTGTATTGTTATGGATGTCAGAATGCCGGGTATGAGCGGCCTGGAAGCTCAGGAAGAAATGAAAAACAGAGGTATGTCACTGCCTTTGATCTTTATTACCGGCCATGGTGATGTACCTATGGCCGTTCGTGCCCTGAAACGAGGCGCATTTGACTTCATTGAAAAACCCTTTAATGATCAGCTGCTGCTTGATGCAGTGCAAAGAGGGCTTAAGCACAATAGTGAAACCATGGAATCTTTGGTTCAAAATGAATCCATTGATAAGCGCATTGCTTCTCTCACACCAAGAGAACATGAAGTGATGATGCGAGTCACTGAAGGCAAACCGAATAAAGTGATTGCTCATGAACTTAATGTCAGTATTAAAACCATTGAAGTACATCGCGCCCGAATGATGGAAAAGATGGAAGCCAGCTCGGTTGCCCAGTTAGTTAAAACAACTATTCAGGCCAGTAAAAATAAAATTATTCCTTAGGGCCGTGGAAATTAGTTTAATCAACT
>DAOVUK010000439.1 GCA_030632625.1 Gammaproteobacteria bacterium | reverse complement strand
CTGGTGTTAGCTGAGCAGGATAATAAGTGCATTGCTGGAGCGCTTATGTTTTGCAGTGATAATCGATTATATGGCCGTTTCTGGGGCTGTGATAAAACCATTAAGGGACTGCATTTTGAAGCCTGTTATTATCAGGGAATAGAATATTGTATCGAAAATAAACTGGCTGTGTTTGAACCGGGTGCTCAGGGTGAACATAAAATATCCCGTGGCTTTGTGCCCACACTTACTCGTTCAGCACATTTTTTAATGCATAATCCCTTTGAACAATCGATTGTTCAGTTTATTCAACATGAAAAGACGCATGTACTGAATTATATTGATGAAATTAATCAGAATTTACCATACAAAAAAAGGGACGGACCAAACTGCTTTACACTTTACATTCATATTCTTTAAAGAATGCCTATCATATGTAGGGGCGAATTCATTTGCCTTGCGGGATTGTAGACTCACATCCAGGCGAATGAATTCGCCCCTACAAGTGTAAAGATGAATTACTCTATTTGGTCAGTCCCCAAAAAAAGTTAAGGATAAACCTTGTTATGAATAAAAAGGATGAAAATGATTTATGAAGCCATTTTCTGAATCGTGCGAACAGAATAAAGAGGTTATTCTAAAAATTATCAGGCCATTATTATCCTCACGTCAAAGTTTACTTGAAATTGGCAGCGGCACCGGACAGCATGCCATTTATTTTGCCCAGGCAATGCCTCATCTGCAATGGTATACAAGTGATCGTTCTGAGGCTTTGCATGGTATTCAGATGTGGCTGGATGAGTTTTGCATTGACGGAAAATTAGCCAATATTCATTCACCTGTACTTCTTGATGTGACCCAAAAAAACTGGCCTGAGCTTGAAATCGATGCGATCTTTACCGCCAATACTTTACATATTATGCACTGGAATGAAGTACAGAAATTCTTTCAACAGGCAGCCGCACTGCTTGATAGCGGCGGTATTATGTTGATCTATGGACCCTTCAACTATCAGGGGCAATATACCAGTGAAAGTAATGAGCGATTTGACGGCTGGTTAAAAGGTCGTGATCCCCAAAGCGGCATCAGAGATTTTTCAGCCTTAGATGAGCTGGCAGTAAACAATGGTTTAAAACTACTGGCTGATTATGAAATGCCGGCAAATAATCGAATTTTATGCTGGCAGAAAGAGGCTGAACGCTGAACGCTATTCCATCTGTTCTAAAGCTTTTTTCTTTAGCTGGTAAATTAAATCCAGGGCTTCTCTGGGAGAAAGATTATCCGGGTCAATTTCTTCCAATGCTGTGAGTAATTCATTTTTTTCCTGTGGAGCTTCAGTCTGGCTGATTATTTCATTGTCAGGATTTATTCCTCTGGCAGTTTTTTTATCAGCTGCTGAAATAGACTCTTCTAATGACAATAATTTTGTTTTAGCCATATCAATGACTTCTTTGGGTACGCCGGCTAAAGCCGCCACCTGAATGCCATAGCTTTGAGAAGCACAACCATCCTGTACCTGATGGAGAAAGACAATTTTATCCCCATGTTCAACAGCATCCAGATGGACATTGACAATTTGTGAAAATAATTCAGGTAAATGCGTCAACTCAAAATAATGCGTGGCAAACAGAGTGAATGCCTGACTTCTGCCGGCCAGGTAATGAGCAGAAGCATAGGCCAGTGATAAGCCGTCATAAGTACTGGTGCCGCGACCAATTTCATCCATTAAGACCAGACTTTCTCTGGTAGCATTATGCAGTATATTGGCGGTTTCTGTCATTTCAACCATAAAAGTTGAGCGTCCACCGGCCAGATCGTCTGATGCGCCGATGCGGGTAAAAATTCGATCCACCGGACCAAAAGCGGCAGCCTGGGCAGGCACATAACTGCCGATATATGCCATCAGAGTGAGCAAGGCGGCCTGACGCATATAAGTTGATTTGCCCCCCATATTCGGGCCGGTGATCAATAACATTCGCCGGGAGTCATTGAGCAGCATATCATTGGCAACAAAGGGATCATCCTGAATTTGTTCTACCACCGGATGACGTCCCTGTGTGATTGACAGACAGGGTTGTGAACTTAATTGCGGCTGACACCATTGCAGAGTATAGGCCCGCTCGGCAAAATTGGCTAACACATCCAGCTCGCATATTGCCTGAGCGCTGAGTTGTAATGCCCGCAGCGAAGGGGCGAGCAGTTCAAACAGTTCCTCATACAGCGCTTTTTCTTTTGCCAGTGCTTTTTCATTGGCGCTGAGTACCTTATCTTCAAAGTCTTTTAATTCAGGGGTGATATAACGCTCATTAGTTTTGAGTGTTTGTTTGCGTAAATAGTTATCCGGGACATTTTCGGACTGGGCACGGCTGACCTCAATAAAATAACCATGCACCCGATTGTAGTTGACTTTAAGAGTAGGGATACCGCTGCGTTGTTTTTCTCTGGCTTCCAGGTCAATTAAAAATTGATTGGCATTTTTTTGAATATTACGCAGTTCATCCAGTTCCTGATTATAGCCTGCGGCAATAACACCGCCATCCCGGATAAGCACTGGTGGATTTTCTATGACTGCCTGCTTGAGCAAATCATGCTGTTCAGGGAATACAGCAATCTGCTGAGCCAGTTGTTTAATTAAAGGATCAGTCATTGCCAGCAATTCACTTTGCAATAAAGGTAACACCGCCAGGGAAATTCTCAGTCGTTCAAAATCTCTGGGCCGGGCAGTTTTTAAAGCAATGCGGGTGAGTACACGTTCAATATCCCCAATTTGTCTTAATAGCGGCTGAAGCTGTTCATATTGATTGTCTGTTTGTAATTGTTCAATGCTCTGATAACGCTGTTTGAGCAGAGCCTGATCACGCACAGGGCGATTAAGCCAGCGACCCAGCAGACGACTACCCATGGCAGTTGCTGTTTGATCCATAACAGCCATGAGTGTGTGTTCTTTATTACCGCTCAGGGAAAAATCAATTTCCAGGTTACGACGGCTGATCGTGTCCAGAATGACGGCAGTATCATGCTGCTCTGGTTTCAGACTATGAATATGGGGCAGGGCGGTGCGTTGGGTATTCTGAACATATTGTAATAAGCAGCCCGCAGCTCTTAGTGCATTTTGATAGTCATCACAGCCAAAGCCCTTTAAATCCTGAGTGGCAAATTGCTGATTCAGGCATTGTCTTGCGGACTGTTCATCAATCCACCAGGGCGGTGCGTTGGGTATTCTGAACATATTGTAATAAGCAGCCCGCAGCTCTTAGTGCATTTTGATAG
>DAOVUK010000475.1 GCA_030632625.1 Gammaproteobacteria bacterium | reverse complement strand
TATCCTGTTTTATATTAAACCTAAATAACTCAGTTAAATCTACTTTGAATGCCTAAGTCACTGCATCTTAAGGATTTACTGAATATTTTGAATTCACCCGTAGAGTGACTACGAATAAATCCAAAATAGTCAGTAAAACCCTTAACCTACAGCGCCTTAGTCATTCACGCTACGATCCAACTGAGTTATTTAGGTTAAATGGAGATGTGCCTGGTATGCGACTTGGAATTGATTTAGGTGGTAGTAAAGTAGAAATAATTGCTTTGCATGATACAGGACAGGAAGTCTTCAGACAGCGCATGGAAACACCACAGGGTGATTACTTGCAAACACTACTGGTGATTGAGCAATTAGTGAAGCAGGCTAAAAATTATCTGCTGGAACACGCATTGGCGGCTGCAGAGACAAATTTTAGCATTGGCATTGGTATTCCGGGAGCACTATCCCTTAAAACCGGCTTAGTAAAAAATGCAAATTCTGTGTGTCTGATTGGACAGCCCTTCCAGGCAGATTTAGAAAAGCAGTTAGGCCAATCAGTACGCATTAACAATGATGCCAATTGTTTAGCCGTTTCAGAAGCAACAGATGGTGCTGCTGCCGGTAGTCAAGTGGTTTTTGCTGTTATTCTGGGTACCGGTGTCGGTGGTGGTATTGCCATAAACCAGCAGGTAATAACCGGTGTTAATGCCATTGCCGGTGAATGGGGACATAATCCAATGCCCTGGTATAATGTGCAGGAAGGGCAGGGGGAAAGTGTACCATGTTATTGTGGTCACACTGATTGCATAGAGACCTTTCTCAGTGGGCCGGGTATGCTCAATCGTTATCATCTATCAGGCGGACTGGCAGGCTCAGTTCAGGAACTGGTGTTGCGGGCCGGGCAGGGAAAAGTATTAGAAGAACACTTTATGCAGCAGTATGAAGACTGGTTAGCGAAAGGACTGGCCAGTGTGATTAATATTCTTGATCCGGATGTCATTGTTCTGGCGGGTGGTTTATCTAATATTGAACGTTTGTATGCTAATGTTCCAGATTATTGGCAGCAATATGTATTTTCAGATCAGGTTGATACTCAGTTAGTACAGGCTAAACACGGAGATTCCAGCGGCGTACGCGGTGCTGCCTGGTTATGGAGTGCAGAATGAAAAACAATTCACCAAAAAGAAACTCATCTAAAAGAAACAATGCAGTAACGATTGAAGATCTGAGACAAGAAATTTATGATTTTCGTCAGCAGCAAAAAACACTTCAACTGGCAAGCTGTGCAATGAATAATGAGCCTCTGGCAAGTTATGCACCCTTTGTTGAAGATGAAGAGGCTAACTTTTATTTATTACTCAGCGGCCTTGCGAGTCATAGTGCTAATCTGCACAAACATCAGGCTGAGCAGAGCAGGGTATCAGTATTATTGATTGAGGACGAAAAAACAGCACGCAATGTGTTTGCCCGTAAGCGTTTAACTTATCAATGTGAGGTGTCTGTCTGGCCAAGAGAGCATCCGCAATGGCAGTTTATTATAGAGCGCCTGCAGAAAAAACTGGGTAAAACTATTGCTGTATTAGCTGCTTTAGGTGATTTTAATCTTTATTGCCTGACGCCAAAACAAGGAAACTATGTTCGAGGTTTTGGCCAGGCCTATGAACTTAGAGATGCTGAAGTTCCTGTGATAGAAACTTAATTTACCCAGAGCAATCCTGCCGCTACTTCGTTACGCTTCTCTTTTCCGCACAGGGTTTCAATTAAGGTCAAAGCAAATTCCATAGCTGTCGCTGGTCCCCTTGAGGTAATGACTTTATCATCACAAACTACCGCATCTTCCTTGATCTGAGTATGGTGTAAATTCATTTTATCAATAACGCCGGGATAACTGGTGGCTGATTTGCCTTCCAGTAATTTTGCCCTGGCTAATATTTTTGGTGCAGCACATATAGCAGCAGTATACTTATTTTCAGTTGCCATTTTTTTTAATAATTTATGGATGCGTTGATCATTGTCCAGATGATCGGCTCCGGGTAATCCTCCGGGTAATACCAGCATGTCATAATTTTGTGTCATGGCTTGATCAAGAGTGATATCAGGAATTATGACTACACCACGACTGGCGGTGACCGGATTAACCTGATGGCCAGTATCCAGACTGGCTGTAGTCACGTTAATTTCGGCTCTGCGTAACAGATCAATAATTGTAACGGCTTCTAGTTCTTCACAGCCCGGGGCTATCGGGATAAGGACATTTGCCATGCTGTTTGATTCCTTTTTTGTTGCTGATGGATTGAATGTTTTAATTGCTTTGTTGAATCTCTATGGCTTAATAACGGAGTGTTCGGCTTAGAATTTATTAAGCGCTTGCTTTTTTTTGCTTCAGTTTGAGCTTTAGTTTGGGTAATAGAAAGGTCTTTTTGCTTTATGAGTTCAGATACACTAATGAGCTGAATGCCGGCAGCTTCAAGCTGGGGGATTTTCTCTTCGAGAATTTTAAGTGTTTCCGGGAATGGATGTCCGATAGCTACGGCACTGCCATTTTTCTTAGCCAATCGAATCAGACGTTCAAATTGAAACTCAATGGCCGGGCGGTTGCGTTCATGGTCAAGAAATACATTACGCCGGGTATTGCGAATATTGTACTGATCGGCTGTTTGTTGGGCTATAGTGTCAACCGTGGTTCGACTGTCTACAAAGAATAAATCTGTTTTGGTGACTTCATCCATAAGCCACTGCATAGATTCCTTTTGACTGGTCATGAGACTTCCCATGTGATTATTAATACCTTTGACATAAGGTATTGATT
>DAOVUK010000134.1 GCA_030632625.1 Gammaproteobacteria bacterium | reverse complement strand
TCAGAAGCACTTAACTCTAATCAGGCGATAGCAGTCTGTATTAAGCAGGGACTGGAACAGGCCGGTCTGCCATCCGATGTTGTACAGGTGATTGAAACCACGGATAGAGAAGCGGTGGGTGAATTAATTAGCATGCAGGAATATGTGGATGTTATCGTGCCTCGCGGCGGTAAAGGACTGATAGAACGTATCAGCGGTAATGCCCGGGTGCCTGTCATTAAACATCTTAATGGTATTTGTCACGTGTATATTGATGGTAAGGCCGATCGCAAAAAGGCCATTGATATTGCCTACAATGCTAAGACCCATCGTTATGGTGTCTGTAATGCCATGGAAACCTTACTGATTGATAGTACTGTGGTCGATGATATCCTACCTGAACTGGCTGAAAAATATGTGCAGGAAGGTGTGGAATTACGTTGTTGTGAGCGCAGTGCGTCTGCTCTGTCAACAATCAAAACGGTTGCTGCAACTGAAGAAGACTGGGATACAGAATATCTGTCACCCATTTTGTCTATTCGTGTGGTGGATGGTATGGACGAAGCCATTGAACATATTTTTCAACATAGTTCAGGACATACGGAAGCCATTATTACCGAAGATTATAGTCGGGCAAGACGTTTTCTGGCAGAAGTTGATTCCAGTTCTGTTATGGTGAATGCTTCAACCCGTTTTGCCGATGGTTTTGAATATGGTCTGGGTGCAGAAATCGGCATCAGCACCGACAAAATTCACGTTCGTGGTCCGGTTGGTCTGCAAGGGCTGACATCGCAAAAATACATTGTGCTGGGTGACGGACATATTAGAAAATAAAGCGCCTATTGGTATCTATGGCGGCACCTTTGATCCTGTCCATTTCGGACATCTGAGACCTAACCTGGAATTGTGTGAAATTCTGGGGATGGATCATGTCCGTTTTATACCTGCTTTTTTACCGCCGCATCGAGATAAGCCTCAAACAACAGCGAAACATCGTCTGAAAATGGTTGCTCAGGCGATTAAAGAAGAACCGCGTTTTGTGCTGGATGATCGGGAAATAAAGCGTGGCGGGGCTTCTTATACTGTGCAGACCTTAAAAAGTCTGCGTCAGGATTATCCCGAAAATCCTTTGTGTTTGTTGATGGGGCTGGATGCTTTTACGGGTATTGATCACTGGTACCACTGGCAGGAATTACTGGACTATGCGCATATCGTGGTGAGTCTGAGGCCGGGTACCCAGTTTAATGCGCAGCAATGGCCTGAGACAATACAGACATTTTATCAGACTCATAAAGCAGACCGGGAAAGCATTCGCCAGTCATTATGTGGAAAAATAAGACTCGAAGCGGTGACGCAGTTGTCTATTTCTGCCACTGATATTAGAAACAGGCTAAAAAATAAGCAATCTATTCGTTTTTTGATGCCTGAACCCGTCATTAATCTGATAAAATACTATAATCTCTATACGTAGCTCTAATGATAGCTCTAATGAGTGTGCAGCACTAATCAAAAAAGAAAAGGTAACTGAATTTCAATGAATTTAGACGAATTAAAGGCACTGGTAGTCAATGCAGTAGAAGATGTAAAAGCATTTGATGTGAATGTGGTTGATGTTAATGGCCGAAGCAGTGTCACTGATGTGCTGGTTTTTGCCAGCGGCCGGTCAGATCGACAGGTTAAATCCATTGCCAATAATGTTGTACTTGAAGCTAAAAAAGCGGGATTTGCCCCTCTGGGTGTTGAAGGCTTAAATACCGGTGACTGGGTTCTGGTTGATCTGGGTGATGTGGTGGTTCATGTTATGCTGCCTCAGGTCAGAGATTATTATGGTATTGAACGTATGTGGGATGTTGATAATCCGGATTATGACTCTCAATCTAGTGACGCTGAAGGCTCTGGCTCTAATGAAGCTGAAGGCTCTGGTTCTAATGACGCTGAAGGCTCGGGTTCCGACCTGGATAGCTCTGCTGATGTGTTTGATGATGGCTCTTGATGATACAAAGGCTTAGAAAAATCCTAAAAGCTCTGAGCCGCTGAGATGAATATATATTTACTGGCCGTGGGTAATAAAATGCCTGACTGGGTCAATAGGGGGTATGCTGAATACGCCAAACGTCTCAATGGCGATTGTCATCTCAGGCTGATAGAAATTGCCCCCGGAAAGCGGGGTAAAAATGCTGATCTGGCGCGCATAAAAAAAACAGAGGGTGATAAGCTTCTTGATGCAATTCCTAAGGGATGTCTGGTCATTGCCCTGGAAGTGAAAGGCAAAGCATGGAGTACCGAAGTATTCTCCAGACAGCTTGATAACTGGCTGCATAGTGGTCAGGATGTTGCTTTATTAATTGGTGGTCCGGAAGGCTTAAGTGATGCCTGTGTTGCCAGAGCTGATATGAAATGGTCCTTATCGCCTCTGACACTACCTCATCCGCTGGTGAGAGTTTTATTAAGTGAACAGCTTTATAGAGCTTATAGTATTCTTAAACATCATCCGTATCACCGCTAATTTATACATGCAAAAAACAACTCATTTTAAATAATAAGTGAATAATTGTGATTCAAAATCCCCAAATTTTTCTGGCATCCAGTTCACCACGGAGACAGGAACTTCTGCAACAGATGGGAGTCTCATTTAAAGTAATACCCCAGTTTGCTGCAGAACAGCATGACCTGAAAGAAACACCGGAAGCGTTTGTTGCACGGCTGGCGCTGGAAAAAGCCACCGATGGCTTACTAAGACTGACCAATCAGCAGACTCCTGTTCTGGGAGCGGATACCGCTGTTATACTTGATGGCACAATTCTGGGCAAACCCGAGGACAGGGAACAGGCAATTGAGATGTTATTAAGACTGTCTGAGCAAAGCCATCAGGTTCTCACAGCAGTAGCTGTGAAAAATGAGTACCGAACAGAACAGATACTTTCCTCGACTGAGGTTTTATTCTCAAAGCTAAATAGAAAAATGTGTGAAAATTACTGGCATAGTGGTGAGCCGGTTGATAAGGCCGGCAGTTATGGCATACAGGGTAAAGGGGCTCTTTTTGTGCGCACTCTTAATGGCAGCTATTCCGGTGTTATGGGCCTGCCAATTTATGAAACCAGTCTTCTGTTAAACAAATTTGGCATTTGTCTGTTATAAATTCGTTAGCGGCTGTTGATCATAAAGTCAACATCCTCTGGTAGCGACGTTGCATGCAACGTCTCCACATAAAAAAATATATCATAAGAAAACAAGAAAGAATAATATGAGTGATGAGCTGCTGATTAATGTCACACCACAGGAAACCCGTGTGGCCAAAGTAGAAAATGGCATGCTGCAGGAAGTGATCATTGAACGGGCCAGCCGGCGAGGCCTGGTGGGCAATATCTACAAAGGTAAAGTCTGTCGGGTTTTACCTGGCATGCAGGCCGCCTTTCTGGAAATTGGTTTGCAGCGCACCGCTTTTTTACATCTGTCTGACATTGTCACGCCGGAAGATAAGAAAAACATCAGCCAGGAACCAACCATTAATGATTTACTCAAAGAGGGTCAGGAAATACTGGTGCAGGTTGTTAAAGACCCAATGGGAACCAAAGGCGCCCGCCTGACCACTCATATTACTATACCCGCTCGTTATCTGGTCTATATGCCCAATTCTAACCATATTGGCGTGTCACAAAAACTCGAAGGTGAAGAAGAAAGAGATCGCCTGAAAGCTATTATAAAAGAACTATTAGCAGAGTTTAAGGGTGGTGGTTATATCGTCAGAACGGTTGCAGAAGGTATTTCAGAAACAGCCGTACATGCAGATATGGTTTTTTTAGAAAAACTCTGGCAATCCATACTGGACAATAACAAATCTGTCAGCTCTGCAATGCTGGTTTACGAAGATCTGCCTTTGGCGATGAGAGTTATGCGTGATATTGCGGACACAAATATTGATGCCATTCGTATTGATTCGCGTGCAACCTTTGATAAGGTGATTAAATTTGCCAAAAAGTTTATTCCTAAGCTGGCTCCAGGTATTGAATATTATCCGGGTGAGCGGCCGATTTTTGATCTTTATGGTGTTGAGGATGAAATTCAGCGGGCACTGCAAGCCAAGATTAAACTTAAATCAGGTGGTTATTTAATTATTGATCAAACTGAAGCGATGACGACAGTGGATATCAATACCGGCGGTTATGTGGGCAATCGTAATCTGGAAGAAACGATTTTTAAAACAAATCTTGAGGCAACCCAGGCAATTGTTCGCCAGTTGCGCCTGAGAAACCTGGGCGGTATTATTATTATTGATTTTATTGATATGAAAGAACCGGAGCATAGGCGGCAAGTTTTGCGTGCGTTTGAAAAAGCGCTGGAGCGTGACCATGCAAAAACCTGTATTACAGAAGTCTCTAATCTGGGCTTGATTGAAATGACTCGCAAACGTACTCGTGAGAGCCTGGAACATATTCTCTGTGAAGCCTGTCCGATGTGCAATGGTAAAGGTACGATTAAAACAGTAGAAACAGTTGCCTTTGAAATTTTTCGTGAAATTATTCGCGAAGCACGACAGTTTGATACTCAAAAGTTATTGGTATTGACCTCAAAAAAAGTGGGTGACTATCTTGTGGATGAGGAATCTTCAGCCATTGCTGAGCTGGAAGAATTTATGCAGCGTACCATTCAGCTGCAAATTGATAATGAGTACAGTCAGGAACAATATGATGTTGTTCCAATGTGAGTTCCAATGTGAGTTCCAATGTGAGTTACTTTGTCATAATGACCTCTTCTGACTCATTACTACAATCTCAGGGCCTTGGGAAATTTATTTTTTCACGATCCTTAGCCTGAGATGCTATTTAATCTGCTAAAAAAATATGCTAAAAAAAACAGCTTTATTTGTCTGGATTTTCCATCAAAAATTATTAGTCAGTCTGATTATTTCTCTGGCTGTTGTTCTGCTTGTCCTGCGTGCGTTTGCTTTTTATCTTGAAGAAACCCCCCATCTGATTGAAGAATTAATTGAGGCTCATCTACAAACCCAGGTGAAATTTGATGAAATTAAGGTCGGCGTTCATCCCCTGTTTCCCTCTGTTTCAATGCGCAACTTTACCATTAGAACTAAATCGGATGAAGAAAAACTGTTAGAATTTACTTCTGCCAGCGTCCGCCTTGATATTCCCCGGTCAATTCTTCGTGGTCAGATTATAATTGATACTCTGACTCTCAAGGGCCTTAGTGCCATTATACGCCGCAATAGCAAAAGTGAAATTTCTATAGCAGAATTACAATTAACGAATGCACAACCAGGCAAACCTGATTCTGGTCAGTCATTGCAAGCATTTCTTGCTCTTCTTAATCAGACAAACTTCATGATTTCAGAAAGTGAAATTTATTTTATTGATGAAATGCAAAAAATTCCGACGGTATTTGTTTCTGATATTAATATCAAAATGAAAAACAATAAACAACGACATCAGATTTCATTACGGGCAAAATTAAATGATTCAGATACGCTGCTTGATTTTCGTCTTGATTTTAATGGCAGGATTGATGACATCTCTAACTGGAATGGTCAGGTTTATGCTGCTGTTGATAACCTCAACCAGCAGACGCTGCTGCACTTTTTACAGAAGGAGGTGTTACAGGTCGAAGAATTTCAGCTCAATGATATTGAAGCTAACAGCAGAATCTGGTCAACGATTAACAAAGGAAATTTACAGTCAATACAGGGTGAAGTTGTTATTGAAAATGCCAATTTAAAGCGAGTTGATAATAATCACAGTATCCATTTCGACCGCCTGTCAAGCAACTTTAAACTGCAAAGAGAGCATACTAATATTCAAAACAGCGATACCAGTATTGCTGATGCTATAACAAAAGAAACAAACTGGATGTTTGATTTGTATGATTTAAATCTCAGTGTCAACTCTAAAATGATCAGTGAGAAATACATCAGTTTAAAATTTCATAAAGCTGAAAATGAGTTATTGTCTCAGCTGCAGGTGTTTTTTAATAAACTGGATTTCAATGAGTTTTCCCATGTTATCTCCTTTTTTGCACCTAAGGAATTTAATGAAAAAGTTTATTCCTATTTAAAACCCAGAGGCAGTCTGGAAAATATTATGACGACATTTCAATTCGATGCTTCTGAAATGCCTATTGATATTCAACATTATCAGGTACAAACCGATATTAATGACTTTGGCATGAATTCAATACTATCCTTACCAAAAGTCAGACATTTTTCTACACAGCTGGTGTTTAATGAGACGACAGGTCGTGCCATTATTGATAGTGCAGATATGAAGCTGCATCTTAAATCTCTTTTTCGTGATAGCTGGCCTATTAGTCAATTAACAGGAGAGTTATTCTGGCAGAAGGAAGGGAAGCAATGGTTATTAGGTGCTGAAAATTTAGTAATTAAAGGTCCGCATTTTGCTGCTGCAAATGCGGACTTAAAATTATGGATAGCAGAAACCGGGCAGGTTTTTATGGATCTGACAGGCTTTTATGAAAATGTAAATGTTGACGCTATATCAAATTATGTGCCTGCGAAGGTGATGAGCCAAGGTCTGGTTAAATGGCTGGACAATGCGCTTATCTCTGGCCTGGTTCCAGATGGAGGGATAGCATTTCGGGGGAACTTAAGTGAATTTCCCTATAAAGATCATAGCGGCAATATGGATATTGTCTTTAATACACAGGATGTCCTGCTTGAGTATCTCGATGACTGGCCGAAATTAAGCAATATTAATGCCCAGGTTCAGTTTACTCAAAAGGGTATGAAGATAGAAGGCAGGCACAGTAAAATATTTTCTGCGCAATCACAGAACGTACAGGTTGATTTAGATGATTATTTAGAGCGTATTTTGCTCATTAAGGGTGATATAAACAGCAGTCTTGATGATGGCATAAAATTTCTTCAGCAATCAAAGTTAGTCTCAGATGATGTGCTGGGCATGATAGATGCAAAAGATGAAATTGATATTAACCTTGATTTAAAAATTCCACTGGAAAAGGGGATAGCTGATAACAAAATAGGCATCAGGCTGAATAATGCGGATTACTACCCTCCCGGGTTTGAGCGAAAAAAGGGGCTGGTCAGTCATCTCAAAGGCGATATCATGATTCATAATAAGTCCATAAATGCCAGAAAATTATCGGCTCAACTCATGGGGCTGCCTGCACAAATAAGCATAAAAACTGATAAAAAGTTATCAAAATCAACAGCAGATCCGGATATCAGTGTTAATATTGATAGTAAATTTTCAGTTAAGCAGCTTAAAAAATATAATTTTATACCAGAATCATTCATACCGCTGAGTGATCAGCTTTCAGGTATCGGCAATATTAAATTGACTATTGATTTACCCAATAAGCAGCGGGCATTGGCATTTAATATTTACAGTAGTCTGAAAAATATAAGTTCTCAGCTGCCGGCCCCTTTTAATAAGCAGGCAAAACAATCAACTCCTTTGATTATGAGTTATGCTGAAATAAAACCCTCAGGTAGAAATAAAAAAACACCAACTGCGCTGGTTAAAATGAAATACTCAAAGGAACTATCACTTGTTGTTCTAATTGACAGTGCGTCAAAAACTGAGGGATTTAAACTGCTCAAAGGCAATCTTGCCTTTGCGGGAGATACAGCAAAATTACCCGGGAATAATCTCTTGAGAATAACGGGTGCTCTAAGGGATGTACCTCTAGAACAATGGCAGTCAGTGTTTGATTCGTCTGCTAAAAAC